>CAYRNA010000012.1:0-30162 GCA_964425555.1 uncultured Spirochaetales bacterium | reverse complement strand
TGAGACAACCGCAAAAAATAACGGTTACTGTAAGTGTTGCGCGACCAGGTGTTATCATTGGTGCCAAGGGTGCTGCGATTGAAAGACTCAATCAAGAATTACAGAAACTTACTACAAAAAAATTGCAAATCAAAGTCAAAGAAATCAAGAAGCCTGAGATTGATGCTAAAATAATAGGAATCGGAGTTGCAAGACAGATTGAAGGGCGTTCGCCTTACAAACGTATTTTGAAGCAAGCCGTAACCAACGGAATGCGTGCAGGTGTTAAAGGCATAAAAGTTCAGATTTCTGGACGTTTAGGCGGGGCAGAAATGGCCCGTAAATTTGAAGTAAAAGACGGAAGTATCCCTCTACAAACTTTACGAGCAGATATCGATTACTCTCTCACCGAAGCTAATACCGTTTATGGTGTTATTGGTGTTAAAGTATGGGTATGTAAAGGTGAAGTTTTTGGCGTAGAAAAAACGCAAGATGCTGGATCCTTGATAAAAACAAAAAACGCTGGTGCGTCTGAAGTCGTTTAGGAGATTGTTATTATGTTGATGCCAAAACGAGTTAAGTATAGAAAACCCCAGCGTGGTAGAATGTTTGGTGGTAAAGCGAGTAGTGGAAACACAATCACATTCGGTGAATGTGGTTTAGTTGCCCTAGATAATGCTTGGCTTACAGCTCGTCAAATAGAAGCCGCAAGGATTGCTATGACGAGACACATTAAAAGGGGTGGGAAAGTTTGGATTAAAATTTTCCCTCACACACCTTTTACCAAAAAACCTGCAGAAGTACGCATGGGTAAAGGTAAAGGTAATGTTGAATTTTGGGTAGCGCAAGTTAAACCGGGAACAGTAATGTTCGAAATGTCTGGAGTTGACATGCAGTTAGCTAACGAGGCAATGACTTTAGCCGCTAGCAAATTACCTATTAAGTGTAAGTTTGTAACCAAGTTCACAATGGAGTAGAAAGATGGTTAATGAATTACGTTCTTTGAGTATCCAGGAACTTAAAGACAAAAAAAATGAACTGGAAAAAAAAAGATATGAATTACGATTCGATTCTGTTATGGGGCACCTTGCTAACGTTTCTGAGGTAAAGTTTATTAAACGAAATATAGCAAGAATCAATACTCTTTTAAGAGAAAATGAACTTGGCTTAAATCAGATTGAGAAGCAAGGATAGTAATAGATGACGAAAGAAATAAAAAAAGTAAACAAAAAAGAGTTTACAGGTCTTGTTGTTAGTGATAAAATGGAAAAGACGGTTGTAGTTTCTATTTCAATGAAAAAATTGCATCCTTTATATAAAAAATATATAACAAGAACTAAACGCTATAAAGTACACGACCCTGAAAATACTGCTCACGAAGGTGATAAAGTACGTATCAGAGAATGTCGTCCTGTGAGTAAAGAGAAAACTTGGGCATTAATAGATATTATTGAGCGAGCTAGGTAGAGAAATATGATACAAGATAATACACGTTTAAATGTAGCAGATAACTCAGGCGCTAAATCCGTCCAATGTATAAAAGTATTGGGTGGTACTCGTAGACGTTATGCGACGGTGGGCGATATCATAGTAGTGGCCATCAAGGAAGTTGTTCCCAATGGCCCTATTAAAAAAGGTGAAGTACGCAAGGCTGTGATAGTGAGAGTACGTAAAGAATACAGACGTGATGATGGCTCATACATTCGCTTTGATGAAAATGCCTGTGTTTTGATTGATGCTAAAAACGAACCTGTTGGGAAACGTGTTTTTGGGCCTGTAGCAAGAGAGTTGCGAGAGTACAACTTTATGAAAGTTGTATCATTAGCTCCTGAAGTGTTATAGAGGTTAGATATGAAAAATAAAATGAAAACAAAATTGCGCAAAGGGGATATGGTCAAAGTCATTGCTGGTAACGGTAAGGGCGAAAGTGGACGTATCTTGAGTTTAGACCTTGTAAAAGGTCGTGTTCTCGTCGAAGGTTGTAAAATTGTTAAAAAAACAAAAAAACGCCGTGCAGAAAATGAACAGAGCGAAATTGTTGAAATAGAAGCATCTATAGATATTTCCAATGTGGTGTATCTTAACGAAGCTGGAACTACGACGCGCTTGGGTTATACATTTGCAGACGGCTCAAAGCAACGAATCGCAAAAAAATCTGGAGAAGTAATTAATGGCTAAAGCACGTAGTGAAGAACCACGATTGAAAACACTTTACAGAGAAAAAGCGGCTACTGCTCTACAAAAGGAATTTTCCTATAAGAGTTGCATGCAAATTCCTCGATTTGAAAAAATAGTTGTGAGCATGGGCGTTGGCGACGGCGTTAAAGACAAAAAATTAGTTGATTCTGCTGTTGATGAGCTTAGTATACTAACTGGTCAAAAAGCAGTGAAAAATTTGGCGAAAAAATCAATCGCCAACTTTAAGCTAAGAGAAGGAATGGCCATTGGTGCTTCCGTCACTTTGCGAGGAAATCAAATGTTTGAATTTATGGACAGATTGATTTCCATAGCTCTACCACGTGTAAAAGATTTCCGTGGTGTAAAGACTAAGTCGTTTGATGGCCATGGTAATTATTCTTTGGGTATTAAAGAGCAAATTATTTTCCCTGAAATCCGTTATGATAAAATTGCAAGAGTTGCTGGTATGAATATAGCCTTTACAACAACTGCTGCTACAGACGAAGAATGCCGATTTTTGTTAACACAAATCGGTATGCCGTTCAGTAAATAAGGAGTAGTAAGTTATGGCTAAAAAATCATTGATCATCAAAGCACAAAGAAAACCTAAGTATTCTTCTAAAGCGGTAAATCGTTGCCGCTGTTGTGGTAGACCTAGAGGTTATATGCGTAAATTTCAACTTTGTCGTATTTGTTTCAGAGAATTAGCTTCGCAAGGTTATATTACTGGCGTTACGAAGTCGAGTTGGTAGGAGTAGTTAAATGAGTATTTCAGATCCAGTAGCAGATATGCTAACAAAAATTAGAAATGCAACACGGGCTAAATTGCCCAAGGTAGAAATATCTGTTGTTTCTAAATTAAAAAAACAAATTGTTCAAATCTTGGCTAGCGAAGGTTATATTGATAATTTCGAAACTGTAGAAAAAAACGGTTTTGACACTTTGACAATTAATCTAAGATATGACGAGAATGAACAAAGCGTCATTCATGACCTTCAGTCGATTTCTACACCAGGTAGACGATTTTATACAGGCTATGATACTATGCCCCGCGTTTTCAACGGCTTTGGGACTCTGATCGTTTCAACTTCTTCAGGAGTTATGACAGGAAAGAGTGCAAAGAAGAAGAAAATCGGTGGCGAAATTATTTGCAAGATTTGGTAGGAGAATACTATAAATGTCACGTATAGGTAATTTAGTTATCAATGTTCCTAAGGGAGTCAAGATTGATATTGCACTTGGACTCATTAAAGTAAAGGGACCCAAAGGTGAACTTTCACAAGATTATTCTCCTAAAGTTAAGTTTGACCTCAAGGGAGACGTTTTAACTGTTTCTCGTGTGGCAGAAGACAAAGAAGCCAAAGCTATGCACGGATTATACCGCAGTTTAGTTAACAATATGGTTATTGGTGTAACTGATGGATTTAAGAAAACGCTGGAAATCAACGGCGTTGGTTACAGAGCTGAACCTAAAGGTAAGAATTTACTTTTCAGTTTAGGATATTCTACACAAATAGAATATGTCGTACCTGAAGGCGTTGAATTAGCGGTAGAAGGTAAAGGTAATACGATTGTTGTTGTGAGTGGAATTGACAAGCAGAAAGTTGGTCAATGCTCTAGCGAAATCGTGTCATTAAGACCTCCTGAGCCTTATAAAGGTAAGGGTGTTAAATATGCAGATGTTCCAATTAGAAGAAAAATTGGTAAGTCAGGTATTAAATAGGGACTAAAATGAATAGACTAGAAAGAAAGAAAAAGACAAGAAAACAGCGTAAACTTCATATACGTAAGAAGGTTGCAGGTACAGACCTTAAGCCTCGTGTTACTTTGTATAAAAGTAACTGTCATTTGATTGCGCAAGTTATTGATGATACAAAAAATGAAACTTTAGCAGCTATTTCTACTCATGAAAAAGAGTTTGCGTCCCTAGGTAAAGGTACAAAAGCGGCTTCTGAGTTGGGTACAAAGTTGGCAGAAAGATTAAAAGCGAAATCGTTACTAACAATCGTGTTTGATCGTAATGGTTATAAATACCACGGTGTAGTTAAAGCATTTGCTGATGGTATACGCTCTGGCGAGATTAATTTTTAAGGGAGTATACTATATATGAGCGACGTTAAAAACGAAGAAAAAGAATATATTGAGCACTTGGTGCAGTTGAACCGTGTTTCTAAAGCAGTTAAGGGTGGACGTAAAATGTCCTTTTCAGCCCTTGTTGTAGTTGGAAATGGGAAAGGTAGTGTCGGTTACGGTTTTGGTAAAGCCAATGATGTAACAGAAGCTATACGTAAGGGTTCAAGCCGAGCAAAAAAAAGTATGATAGAAATTATCAGAAAGAAGCATACTATTCCTCACCAAATAGTTGGTGTGTATAAAAGTTCTTCTATTCTAATGAAACCTGCGGCAGCGGGTACGGGTGTTATTGCCGGTGGTGCTGCAAGAGCAGTTTTAGAAGCAGTTGGTATTAAAGATATTATGTGTAAATCATTGGGTAGCCGTAATCAGATTAACATGGTTAAGAGTGTTATGCAAGGTCTTGGGGCTTTGTATGATATTAACGCTATCGCAAAAGCACGTCAAAAAAATGTATCAGAGGTTTGGAGTTAGTCAATGGGCAAAGCGTCAAATAAAATCAAGATAACTCTAGTGAAAAGCTTAAGTGGTTTGTTACCTAAACAGCGCAAGACAGCTGTTGCCTTAGGTTTAACAAAAATTGGTCGAGTGGTAGAAAAACCAGATACACCTGTTGTTCAAGGTATGGTTAAAGTTATTCGCCATTTAGTTACGGTAGAAGGTTAGGTTTATGGAATTAAAAGCACCTAAAGGCGCAGTACGTAAAAGAAAAATTGTTGGTCGTGGTCAGAGTTCTGGCTGGGGTGAAACGGCAGGTCGTGGAGTTAAAGGTCAGAAGGCTCGTTCTGGTGGTGGTATACGCATAGGTTTCGAGGGTGGTCAAATGCCTTTGTTCCGTCGATTGCCTCGTCGCGGTTTTTCAAACCACCCATTTAAAACAGTAAGAGTTCCTGTGAGCTTGGCCATGATAGACAAAAAGTATGAAAATGGTGAAACTGTTAACACTGAAACTTTAATAGCGAAAGGATTGTTGAAAAAATCCGAAAGAGACGACTATAAAGTTTTAGGCACAAGTGAAGAGTTTAAGAAAAAATTAACTGTTGATGTTGCGGTTATTTCAAAGGGCGCACACGCTCAAATTGAAAAAGCTGGTGGTAGTATTTTGACCGCTGCTAAGTAGGGGTTAGACCAATATGAGTTTTTTAACAGATCTATTTCGAACTTCCTCTTTAAGGCAACGTATTTTATTTACGGTTGTTATACTTGTTGTATATAGACTGGGAACATTTATACCTGTTCCTGGTATTAATGCAACAGTGCTCAGTGAGTATTTTAGAGCGTCAAGTTCATCATCGGGTCAATCAATAGTTGATTATTTTAACTTCTTTTCTGGTGGTGCGTTCTCTAATTTTTCAGTATTTATGTTGGGAATTGTTCCTTATATTTCAATGTCTATTATTATGCAACTCCTTGTTGTGTTGATTCCTGGATTGAAAGCAATATCTGAAGATGAGGGCGGTAGAGCAAAGATACAACAATATACGAGATACGGTACAATCGCCATTTGTTTGGTGCAGGCTTATCCTGTTATTATTTATCTTAAAAATATTGCAGCAGAAGAAGCCTACAGAAATGTAGTTATAGGTGGAAATGGTGTTACGTGGCAATTTATTATTTTGCTGATGAGCGTGGCTACCATAGGAACCTTGATGCTCGTATGGTTTGGTGAACAGATTTCCAGTCGTGGTGTAGGTAATGGCGTTTCGTTAATTATTTTTACAGGAATTGTCGCCCGCATACCGCAGGCAATACAGTTGTTGGGCACAAGTGTGAGCAATAGTAGCTTGAATCCTGTTTTCTTAGTAGTGATATTTTTAATTTATGTGGCTGTGATTGTGGCCGTTGTTTATGAACAGCAAGGTCAACGACGTATTCCTGTGCATTATGCTAGGCGTATTGTTGGTAGAAAGCAGTATGAAGGTCGTAATGCCTACATACCTTTTAAGATCAATCCTTCTGGTGTTATCCCTGTAATTTTTGCCTCTGCAGTGTTACAGGTTCCCGTACAAGTGCTTTCGAGCTTTGGACAAAACGGAGGGTCTTCTTGGTTGAGTATTTTTGTGGATCCCCTAGGATTTCCTTATACAATAACCTATATTGTTCTTATTGTCTTTTTCGCTTATTTTTATACAATGGTTTCGGCCAACCCTATAGAAATCGCTCGGAGAATACGTGAGAATGGAGGAACCATTCCAGGGATACGTTCTGAGAATACAGAAGCGTATTTATCAAGAGTTTTAAATAGAATTATTCTACCAGGAGCTTTGTTTTTAGCAGCGATAGCTTTAGTTCCAACCTTAATCGTTAGATTTTTTAATTTTCCCCAACAAGTTGCATTTTTAATGGGGGGTACTTCATTGCTCATTATGGTTGGAGTAGAATTGGATACGGTGTCTCAGATACAAGGTCATTTGAAAACCGATAACTATGATGGCCTGTCAAAAAAAGGTAGAATTCAGTCAAAGAATTTGTAGAGTCGAGGAGAATTATGAAAGTCAGAGTTAGTGTTAAGCCTATTTGCGATAAATGCAAAGTTATTAGACGTTTTGGAGTCGTGCGCATTATTTGCGAGAATCCCAAACATAAACAAAGACAGAAATAGGAGAATATTGTGGTACGTATTTCTGGAGTAGATTTACCTAATAAAAATGTAGAAATCGCTCTTACTTATATTGTTGGTATAGGTCGATCAACGGCGTTAAAGATTTGCAAAGAAGCAAAAATTGAACCGTCAGTAAAAGTTAATAGTTTAGAAACCGAAGAACTTAAAACCATTCAAAAAATTATTGAAGGGAATTATAGAGTTGAAGGTGAGTTGAGAAGTGAAGTTAGTCTTAATATAAAAAGACTGATAGATATTGTATGCTATAGAGGTTTAAGACATAGAAAGGGTCTTCCTGTCCGTGGACAGAGAACCAAAACCAATGCGCGAACGCGTAAGGGTAAAGTTAAAACCGTAGCGAACAAGAAGAAATAATAGAGGGTAAATTTTTGGCAAAAGCAAAAAAAAATAAACAATCTGTTTCCGAAGGTAAAGTATTTATACAAGCGACCTTTAATAATACACTTGTGACCATTACCGATATGAACGGTGGGACAATTTCGTGGTGTAGCTCTGGTTCTCTAGGGTTTAAAGGTGCAAAAAAATCGACGCCTTATGCTTCGCAAATGGCATCTGAGACTGCAGGTAAACCTGCTATGGATCAGGGGCTAAAGAGTGTACATGTTTACGTTAAGGGCCCAGGAATGGGACGAGAAGCAGCAATTCGTGCTTTGGGAACTATAGGTCTGCGGGTAGTTTCTATCAGCGACGTAACACCCATACCGCACAATGGTTGTCGTCCTCGAAAAACTAGACGTATTTAATCGATGATTGAATCTAATTGGGAGTAAATATGGTGCAAAAAAACTTGCTTCAGGGTTTTAAGCGACCTGAAAAAATAATATATTCAATACCTGAAATACAGGAAAAAGATTACAGTCGTTTTGAAGTTTCTCCATTTGAACGGGGATTCGGTCAGACTATTGGTAATACTTTACGTCGATGTCTTTTGTCATCCGTACCCGGTTATGCTGTGGTAGCTGTGAAGATCACTTCCTTTAGTGGAGAAGATGGACAAGACAAAGAAGGAACACTTGTGGGTGTTGCTAAGACTGTGACAAGTGAATATGAAGTGATATCTCATATTGTTCAGGACACTGCTATTTTCTTAAATAATCTCAAGAAAGTAAGACTTTCTTTGCCAGAAGATGTAGAAGAATTAACGATTACAGTTGATTGGCAAGGTGAAGGCATCGCTACAGCGGCAATTTTAGAGAAAAATGGCATTGAAGTTGCTAATAAAGATTTAGTTCTTTTTGAAGCGATGAAAGGTGCTGATTTAGAATTTGAAATACAAGTTAGTTTTGGTAGAGGTTATGTCCCTGCGGAAGTGAATCAGCGTTATGTTGATGTCGTTGGGGTAATTCCTTTAGATGCTTTTTATTCTCCTGTTACACGGGTACGCTATCTTACTGAAGATTTTAGAGTTGGTAAAAAAGCTGACTATGATAACCTTATCTTAGAAGTTTGGACAGATGGAACTCTTACACCAGAAGACGCTATTGGACAGGCTGCTAAAATTATCAAAGAAAGCTTTAACGCATTTATTAATTTTGATGAATCATTAATTGCTATTGAAAAAGATTCTAATGAAGAAGAAATGCTCATTAAAGCATTGTTAACAACTCCAGTAGAAGACTTAGAATTATCTGTAAGATCTAATAACTGTTTGAAAAATGCCAACATTGTTACCTTGGGTGACTTGGTCAAGAAAACAGAAGATGAAATTGCGAAGACGAAAAACTTTGGTAAAAAATCACTCATTGAGATTAAAGAAAAACTCAAAGAAAGAGGCTTGTATCTCGGTGTCACAGATTATGTAACCCTGAAAGAAAGTTTAAAAGTCCGCAAAGATTTGGAAAAACAACAAATAAAACTATAAGGGATAGTGATATGCACAACAGGATAGGGTTTAATCGCTTAGACCGTAAACCTAGCCACAGAAAGGCTTTAATTCGTAATATGATGACCTCTCTTCTTAAATATGGCAGAATTAAAACGACGAATGCTAAAGCAAAAGAAGTGAGACGCTTTGTTGAAAAAATAATCACACGTGCCAAAGTGGATTCTGTCCATAATCGTCGTGAGGTTAATAAAGACATAACAGACAAGAAAATTTTGAATAAATTGTTTGAAGAAATCGGTCCATTCTATAAAGAAAGACCTGGTGGATACACAAGAATTTTAAAATTAGGTCAACGCTACGGCGATGCTGCCAACATGGTATATCTCGAGCTTGTTGACAGACAGAACAGTGGCGACGTTGACGAAGAAGTTGAATCCGCAGCCAGTGATGCCTAGTTTGACTTAATCCCCTTCTATGCACTCTGTTTCATGTTTTAGATGAAGCAGAGTGAATAAAGATTAGAGCCCGATTGAAAATCTCAATCGGGTGGGAGCGATCAAGATTGATCGACCTCCTTTAATGCATTTTTAGCTTTATGTATATGACTATTTATAGTCCCAACTTTTAAACCCATAATTTTAGCTAAGTCATTTTCCGATATACCGTGACGGAATTTACTGATTTTATGGTCCCATTTTTCAATTTTTTTGTGTAATCTATCTGCTTCTTCATATTCTTGTGGTAGCCCTATAAAGGTATGGTTTAATTTTGTGAGCTTTATAAACTCAATATTTCTTAGACACCTATAATTTTCTATACACGCGTTTTTCTTCGCCCATATGATATTGATTTGATGAACTATATTGGCAAGTTTGCTAATGGAGTGGTCTAGTAGAGATGCTAAAACTAAGGTTTTTTTAGTATTTAACGGAGGATAAGAATAGAGCAAAAGACATAAGAGCCGCAATTTAATACTAGCCTTGTGCATACTGGAGCATTCTAGCTGGTTGAGAAAACGCTGAGTAATCTTTTTTAAAGAATGATTTTCATTGTATACATCGGGAGAATATATTTCATTGGATTCATTACAAAATAAATTGTGTAGCAAAGAAGCGTCATCGATATAATGTGGTATAGCAAGATCCTTTTTTGCATGAGCCTTAATGAAGGAGAAGTATCGCCAACGTAAGAGTTTTGTAACATAATAACTAAAATAATTACCTAGGCGATAAGATTTTGAACATCTGACTAAATGAGGCATCATCTGCTGCAGGAATTCGGCATTATTTTCAGGCTGATTGAACTGGTATTCTGGAAACATATACGCAAACATATACAGTTGTGCTAAAAATTTGTTTTCTTCAATTTCCCCACATTTATAGGACAGATAAGACTGATCAAGTTGCTTTCTTTTTTCTTTAGATATATACATAATAATTTTCCTTATTTTAAGATGTGTAATTTCACTTAAGATGAAATTACTGAGTTATAACATACTAGTTACAATATAATAATACCTTGTAATTTCCCTAACACTTGTGATATAGGGTACAATAGTGAAGACTTTTTGTTTAATTATGCAAATAAATTGTATAAAAATGGTCGAAATGATAACGTACGTGATAAGACTCTAGATAGATATGATTATTTTTTATATATTGACTTAAATTTTATAAAGATAGTAATTGACTATAAAATAGTTTTATGTAGGCTTTATGTAAGAAAAAAATATGTATAGGAAGGATTATTTGATGAGTATTAAACCCCTAGGTGAAAGAGTTTTGATTAAAATGGCAAAAGCTGAGACTAAAACAGCATCAGGTCTTTTTATTCCTGATACGGCGTCTCAAGAAAAAACACAAACTGGTGTCATCGAGGCACTTGGAGACAAGGTTGAGGGCGTTGTTAAAGTTGGTCAAACTGTAATGTATGATAAATACGCTGGTAGTGCGGTTTCTTTCGGAGATGATGAATTTTTAATTGTCAAATTGGAAGAAGTTATTGCCATTGTTGGATAGATACAAGCAATAGGTTGGTGAATTTTTAGGCAGATATCTGTGCCTATTCTAGTTATTTTAGGCGGAGCATTTTAGCTTTGCCTAAATATTTTTAGTCACAATAGATGGAACATATTTTTCTGCCTAGTTTTTCCTATACTGCTCCTAGAGGAACATTTTTGGTTCGCTTATTCTTTTAAATAATATATATTATTAGAAATAAAGAAATTACCTATAATAATAAGAAGAAGTAGATGAAAAAAACATTTTTAAAGCTTAGTCGTCATCTTTCAACGAAAACAAAAGGGCGCACCGTTTTTGTTTTTTTCTTAGGTGTAATTTGTACAATTTCTTTTATTGTCGTTCTCGACAAAGTCGCTCCCGTAGTGCAAGCTCAGTCTTATTTTTCTAGCAGAGATGAGTACAAAGAAATCAAAGGGGATCTCAAGACGATAGAGAAATCTTTCGCTCTTTTACTTGAAAACTATGTTGACGAAGTTCCTCTTCAGACGCTGTTTGAAGGTGCGATGAAAGGTCTTTTTGAAAGTGTAGATGATCCTTACACACAATATTTGACACCCAAAGATTTAGATAATTTACAAAACACTACAAATGGTAGGTTTGGTGGCATAGGCCTTTATATTAGCGGTGCTATCAAAAAGGATGATGACCTCGTTGGCAAAGATGCCTATGTGCGTGTGATTGCGCCAATAGAAGGAACGCCTGCCTACAAAGCTGGTGTACATTCTGGTGATCTAATTTATGAAATAGAGGGCGAAAGTGCCTATGGACTGACCTCTGAAGAAGTGAGTAATTTGCTCAAAGGGAAGGAAGGCACAGATGTTAATGTTGTTTTTCTGCGTGATGATGACATTAAATTGAATGTGAAATTGACGCGAGCCGTCATAGAAATTCCGACAATCAAAAGCATTGCATTGCCCGATAATACGACGGGCTACATCAAAATAATACAATTTACACCCTATACCGCAGAGCGTTTTAAAGAAGCATTGCTGGACTTTGATGAACAAGGCATGCAAAATTTAATCATTGACGTGCGAGGCAACCCTGGTGGCTTACTCGACTCTGTTCTTGAGTTGTTGGATTATTTTGTTCCTGCAAACAAGGTTCTCGTGACAACGCAAGCGAGACAAAAAAATGCGAACCAAGAATTTAAGAGTAAAACCCCCCCCCTTTTGTCTCAGAATCCAAGAATTGCAGTCTTGATTGATGGCGGTAGCGCATCGGCATCTGAGATACTCACGGGTGTTTTGGCTGATTATAATATCGCAGAAACATGGGGAGAAAAAACCTTTGGAAAGGGAGTGGTGCAACAGGTGATACCTATTGACGACAGCGTTGTCAAAATGACTACTTCGCGTTATTATTTGCCTGAAGGTGAAACGATAGATAAGCTTGGCATAGAGCCCATGCACCCCATTGAAAGCAAAAAACTGAGCGACAATGACATTGAAGATTATAAAGTCATCATAGAGAATAATCTTATTGCAAATTTTGTCAAAGAAAATCCTGCGCCTAATGCATCTCAAATCAATGCTTTTATTCAAGGGCTGAGAACAAAGGAAAAACTGCAATTGGACGATAGATCTTTGCAAATATTAATACGCAATGAAGTGAATCGAACGCTGGATGATCCTCCTATCTATGACTTAGAATTTGACGATACTCTAAAAGCCACATACGAATCCTTCCAATAATTATTTGATATGCTAGAGGTTGAAATAAAATTTAAAGTTGACGATTTTGCGGTCTCTGAAACGCTAAATAAAATCAAAGAAATATTTCAATTTGACTACGAATGTCGTGAGATTGATGTTTATTTTAACAGTGAATGGCATCAATACGAAAAGCGGGGCGAGGCCTTGCGTCTGCGTGAAATTCAACGCGCAAACGAACCTGCTCGTTCAGTCATTACCTATAAAGGAAAAAAGCTGAGCCAAGAAAGTAAGGCCCGAGAAGAAATTGAGCTGGATATTACAGAACTCCAAGATTGGCGGTTGCTATTGTCTCGTTTACACTTTCACGAAGTAGCGACTATTGAAAAACGCAGGCAGTATTTTAGTGCAGAACAGATGACAGTGACAGTAGACGAAATTAGCGGCATAGGTTGTTTTGTTGAAATTGAAAAAATGGCGGATGCTGCTGATTTGCATTCTAGCGAAAACGAAATAAAACTTTTGGCTCAAGCTATAGGTCTAACCGAAATAGAACCGCTGAGTTATTTGGAACTGTGGTTAAATGCACATGAAAATTAAACGATACATATTCAAGCCCCTGTTCTTTGTGCTTTTGATAGCCCTATCGAGTGGATGGAATAATTTTAAGGTGCCTCTACCGTCGACATGGGTTTCCGCAAGAAAGCTCAAAGCTGAAGATAGTTTCTTGATGCGTTTTGATCCCGAGGATAAAATACAACAGAGTTATTTGCGTGGTCTGCAACCTCCTACCAAAGCCATTGTCGCTACTCGTCTACCGCCAGTTATTACGGGATGGAGCAGCACCCTCAGAACAACCATAGACCGCAATAATGAGTTGAGCTACGACTTGGAGTTTAACACGCCGTATAAAAAAACATTTACGGGAACTCCCGAAATAGTGACAAAATACGGTAAAGCTGTTGATCCTGATAAAATAGCAACCTTTGTTTTAGACAACGATAAGACTACCCTCTACGTTAAATTCAAGAGTATACACTATCTTGATTCTAGCTACGTTTTAAGAGTGAACAAAACCAGAGCGAACCCTCTGGTAATTCCTATTGATATTAATAGAAAGTACATTGTTTTAAACGTAGAAGCAGTACAAGAAGCATTTGAAATATTAGCGAATGAGGACTGAGACGAGTGATAAAATGAGAAAATTGGTATTAGGTTTTTTGGTATGTACACTTTACTTGTTGGCGTCTTGTGCGAGCAGTCCTTATACGGGGATAAATACCAAGCTTGCCGACCGTGATTTCCAAGGGATTGATGCGAATCTAGAACAAGCGAAAACCGATAAATATTTTCAAGAAAAAGACAGAGTGCTTTATTACTTAGATCTAGGGTTAAACGCCTATTATTTGGGAGATTACGAAAAAGCGATAGAAAATCTGACGCAAGCAGAATATAGTATCGAAGATTTATACACTAAAAGTGTCAGCAAGGAAGTGGGTACGTGGTTGCTCAATGACAATGTGCAGGCCTATGCTGGCGAAGATTATGAAGATATTTATATTAACCTTTTCAAAAGTCTTGCGTTCGTTGATCAACAAAACCTCAGCGCCGCTCTCGTTGAAATTCGTCGTGTTACTAATAAATTAAATTTATTAGAAGACAAGTATGCCAAAGAAGTAGAACGTTATAACAGCTCTTCGCAAAGCCAAAAAGATCCTAATGCGGTAAAACTAAAACTTGAACCCAAGAAGAATAGATTTTACGATGATGCGCTCGCACATTATTTGGCTGCTATCATGTACCGCAGTCAAAATAATACCAGTGGCGCACGCATAGAGCAGGATAGCATTGTCAGTGCCTTCCAAAATCAGAATACTATCTACCCCTTTCCTTTGCCGCCTTTGCCCAGCATTACCCCAGAGAGTGACGGCAAAAGCTATCTGAATGTTGTAGCCTTTGCGGGTTCGGCGCCAGTGAAAACAGAGCTGCGGATTAGCGCCATTTATACAAATAACTTTATACAGTTTTCTAGCTCTCAATATTCTGCGTCTGAATTAAGCAGTCGCTTTGGAGTAGTCAGCATTTTTGCACCAGGATTGGATCCAGAATATGGTGGCGGAATCTACAGCCTTGAATTACCTGTTTTAACGGTGCAAAAAAATGACGTCAAGTCCATTGCCGTTATCGTTGATGGAGAAGCGTATCAAACTCATAAGATTGAAACCTTAAACACTATTGCGCAAGATATTTATTCTTTAAAGTTACCGCTTATTATTATCAAAACCGTTACACGTACAATAGGTAAACATATCTTAGCGAAAACGGGTGTTAATGCAGTGAATCAAAATACTGATGGAGGTGGTGCTGCCGCCTTGACTTCTTTACTCGCGAATATCAGTATCGCTGCTTCCGAACAGGCGGATATACGTGGTAGTCACCTACTGCCTTCTGATAGTTATGTTTTTGAGTTGGAATTGCCACAAGGCTCGCACGACGTTGAGATTAGGTATCTTGATAAAAATAACAGAGTGTTGTACAAAGAAGAATACGCTGATTATTCCGTGAAGAGCGGTTTAAATTTACTCAATACCTTTTACTTTTCGCAATGATCCCTTCTCGTGAAAACGAAACACAAGATCATATAAGAAAAATCATACACATAGATATGGATGCGTTCTACGCTTCGGTAGAACAACGAGACGATGACAAACTGCGCAATGTTCCCGTTATTGTTGGCGGTAAACCGCAAAGCCGAGGCGTCGTCGCAGCGTGTTCTTACGAAGCGAGAGCCTTCGGCATTCATTCCGCCATGCCTTCTTATAAAGCCCATAAATTGTGTCCCCAAGCTATTTTTGTTCGACCTAATCTAGAAAAATATAAACGGGTTTCCCAGCAAGTACATAGTATCTTTAAGCGCTATACAACAATCATAGAGCCACTTTCTTTGGACGAAGCCTACCTCGATGTCAGTGCTCATAAAGAATTTGCCAGCGTCATTGCCAGTGAAA
Organism: uncultured Spirochaetales bacterium; assembly: GCA_964425555.1. Classification (GTDB taxonomy): domain Bacteria; phylum Spirochaetota; class Spirochaetia; order SP-2023; family CAYRNA01; genus CAYRNA01. The sequence goes on along the minus strand of CAYRNA010000012.1, from coordinate 14,743 downwards.
TTAGAGAGCAAATCTGGCAAGAACTGAGCTTGCGAGCTTCTGCAGGAATATCCTATAATAAGTTTATCGCCAAAATCGCTTCGGCTTATCACAAACCCAATGGACAAACGGTGATACCGCCAGAAAATGGACCGCTGTTTGTGGCAGCTCTACCCATTGACGATTTTTACGGCATAGGCAAGAAAACGGCGACTAAGCTCAATGACCTTGGAATTATGACGGGAACAGACCTAAAGAAATTATCTTTAGCGGAGTTAAGCGATTTGTTTGGAGTGAAGGCAGAGTATTTCTATAATGCCGTGCGAGGGATAGACCACAGACCCGTTATGCCGCATTCTGTGAGGAAGTCATGGGGCAGAGAAATTACGCTCAGCCAAAACGTGAACAAGCTCGATCATATCAATATGCACCTTGAGAGCCTCGCCCAAAGAATAGCGACATCTTTACAACAACACGGCATTGCAGGTCGCTGTATAACGGTAAAGTTAAAATACAGCGATTTTACCCTGAGAAGCAAAAGTCATACGCAAGGCTATTATCTCAATGATTTTAATGAAATTTCGCGCCTAGCCCTCGAACTGATGCAAAGCTTTTATGTTCACGGAGCGGAAGTGAGACTCATTGGTTTGAGTGTCAGTCGCCTCAATACAGAACCGCTTGAATCCTTGCCGCTGTTCGAGGACATGGAGCTATAAGTCTTAGAGATAAAATTCTGTACAAATTTCATTTTTGTTAAAAAAAAGATTATGGTTTTGCTATTGTGCTAGCCGAACTTGATCTGTATGAAAGTTCTATTTTTGATCATTGTTTTGATGTGTGGTATAAGTGGTTTGTTTGCAGAATCCTATGTGGTTCAGCACGGAGACACTTTGTATAGGTTAAGTAAAAAATTCAGTGTGAGTACTGACGAAATCATGGCGATGAATGGCATGAATTCACCCAGTGAATTAAAAGAAGGCATGCGCATCGTTGTCAAAAAAAGCAGTGCTGTTGTTGGCTCGAGGAACACTTACACTGTTCAAGCAGGCGACACTTATTACAGTATCGCTCGCAACAACAACATCAAGCTTGACGAGTTGTTCAAAATAAATAACATGTCAGAATCCGCAGTGTTGAATGTAGGCCAAGTGTTGAGTCTTCTTCCCCAGAGCAAGCCTGTAACAAATAGCTCTGTAAAAGTGGTGAAAAAGGATACTCCAAAGGCAAAGAAATCTTCGTCTAAATTTTTAGTGGCTACGCAAAAAAAGCCTCAGCAAAATTTGCCAGTGAGTGGCTCGTGGTCTAAGTTGGACGGCAAGCTTCAAGGACTGCAGATAGAACACCCCAATGAAAAGATTATTAGATCAGTCAAAGAAGGGCGAGTGACTTGGGTTGGTTCTTACCGAGGCTTCGGTCAAGTCGTGATTGTTTCGTCAGGTGATTTACAGTATATCTATGGCGGAAGTTCTGACCTCTATGTCAATAAAGGCGACAAGATAGAAATAGGGAATCCAATAGGCGGGGTTAATTCTAACAACCCAACCGTATATTTTGCAATTTATAAAAATGGTTTACCCATTGCAAATATGGATTCCGCTATTTAAGCTCACTGTAAAAGTGAGATGCTCTTAGTTTCTTCGACCGAGTATACGAAGCAAAAATAAGAAAAGATTAATGAAATCTAGATAAAGTGTGAGAGCACCTAGTATAGAGATTCTCATAAAGTTTGTATTATCGCTGAGATCAACTTGGTTGCTGATGCGTATGATTTTTTGTGTGTCATAGGCAGTCAATCCTAAGAAAATGACAACGCCAGCAGAAGAGATCAAAAGATCTAAACCCGTACTTCTAAAGATAAACGCATTGAGTAAATTGGCGATAATAATTCCAAATATACCAAATATCAGGTAAGTACCAAATTTATTCAAATCTCTTTTGGTAATAGAACCGTAGATGCTCATGCTTAAAAATAAAGCGGCTGTTGTAAAAAATGTCTGCGCGAGAGACGCACCCGTATATATGAGTAATATTGGTGCGAGAGATGCTCCCATGAGGCAAGAAAAAACAGAGAAAAGCAAAACGGCTGTTCCTGCTTTTAAAGACATGATTTTGCCACTGAGTTGCCACACCATTACGAACATCGCAACGAGTAAAAGAATGGGGGTAAACCCAGTATTCAACATCTGAAGAAGTGCAAGATTACTTGAAACGGCATTGGCGACAATGGCTGTCATAAATAAACCGGCGGTCATCCACCAATAAACATTTCTCATAAGAACGTTGGTGTTCACCTTGGTATTTTGAAAGTTGTGATCAATAGAATTCTGCATAATGAATTACTCCTGTTTCTAATTTACCTTGCCTTTGAGCTGATATATTCACAAAAAAGGCTTTTGCAGTCAGTACGAAGATTTAATTTCCTTCATACAAAGACACTTTAAATATAAAAGAAGTACATTGTAAAGTCAAGTTTCTTGACCTGCGAAAGACAAGATAAGGCAGCGTTTTACATCACTCACGAGCTTGGTATCAGTGTGTTTTTTGCACAGCGTGTACGAACTAAATTCATCGTTAAAAAGACTAATATAGCAAGGTGCACGAGGTAAAAAATGACAAGATTGGTAGCGGTGTTAATTTGCAGAGGAGGAAAGCGAGCGCCCCACTGTGCAATTTCATAGCAAAGGTAGCGCATAAATTCGAGGATGGGTTCTCCCGCGGTTAATAGGGGTTGGGGCAAGGCAAGGCTGGCGATGCCTAGGAAGATAAAGATTGTGATGGGCAGGTTGATGACTATGCTTGTAATTATTCCTATGGGATATAATTGCTGAAAGTAAAATATCAGCAGAGGAGCAGTGGCAATCTGTGCGGCGAAACTCACGGCAAAAGGCAGAGCAATCAGGTGGGGAAAATAACGACTCAAGCGTATTGTGATGGGTTCTGTTAAAAGCATAATGCCCAGTAAGGCCAAGTAAGACAATTGAAACGACAACGATGAGCCACTTTGCCTATCGAAAACTAAGGCAATAATAGCCGTCGTCAATAATATTTTAACACCGTTGCTTTGCCTATTCATCGTTCGTGTTATCGCAAAGAGGCAATACATTAAAACGGCTCGTAGCAGAGAGGGTTGCACTCCAACCATAAGCAAGTAGCTTAATAGCAAAGGGATGCTCACAAGGGCCATTTTTCTCTTGCCCAAGAAAGGTTTTAGGATGAAACTCACTATGCTGACAACGACGCTGACATGAAAACCCGACAAAGCAAGAACGTGTATCATGCCCGCATCTCTGAAAATCTTCTTGAGTTTGGAGTTCTCTATGTCGCTTACACCAAGAAATAAAGCCCTGAACAAAGAAGCGCTTGCATCGGGCAATCTGTCTATGCGATGCAATAACCATTGTCTCGTATGATTGCGAATGACAACGAATCGATTTCGCCAGAGCGTAAGAAAGGAGAAGACCCCCACTTTTTTAGGCGAAGGAATAAGCGCAATATCTTGATGCTTGAGGTAGGCCAGCACGTCTTTTGTGTGCGTCTCATCTTGTTTTAGTTTTTCTTGCACCATCAGTTTTACGTGGCTATAGCGAGGAAGTATTTTGCCGCCTCTTACAATGGCTGTTAAGTTGAAATTGGCGTTTGTTTGCCAGTCTTCATTGTTGACCTGATATACGTTCATTTTATAGAGACTTGCCCCCGAACTGCTATATTGCGTATCTTTGGTGAGCACTGCTTCTAGCGTGTGTATGTTGTGTAATTCCATGCCAAAGAACAGGCTCTGTTTTTCGTACATACTCCAACTGGCAAGAACAAGTCCCGTTGTGAGACCTATGTAAATGGCAGAGATTCTGAGCTTTTTGATTATTGCTAGAGGAAGGAGGACGAAGGCTATTGGCGGGAAATAATAACTACAGAGTGTGACAACGGTAAAGCAAAAGAACTTTTTGTCTGTTGTAATAGGTTGCATAACAATGATAACAGACAATTATGCTTCGCACTTGTGATTATTGAGTGGGCATAAAAAAAGGCCTCATTAAAATGAGACCTTTTAAAGTATAAAGATTTACTCTTCTGGAGAGAAATCTTCTTTTGCTGCACCACAAAGAGGACACAACCAATCTTCTGGTAAATCAGCGAATTCTACACCTGGTGCGATGTTACCGTCTGAATCACCTTCTGCTGGGTCATAAATATAACCACACAGTGCACATACATATTTCATAAAAACCTCCTAGGCTTTGAATGTAAATTTAATAATAAATATAATAATATTCATATTGATTCTTGTCAATGGAATAAGCACTATTTTACTTTCTCTCGCAATTATTTCCCTTCTTATACATTTTGTAATGCGGTGAGATGCTCATAAAATTCTATTTGCTCTGTATCCAAACCATTTTCATACACAAACGTGGTCGCTACATAGGTTGCAATCATCGCGTTAAGGTAACTCTCAGGCACACGTTGTAACAGCGTTTCTAAGCCTATTTTTTGCAACAAAGTCGCAGGAACCATTCGCTCTATAAGATTGCGTCGCAAGGTAGCATTTTGCGGTAAATGAGTTGCCCTCACTTGATCGGCAATACTGTTGATAGCATTACTGACTTCGTTGGTCAACAAGGTGTAGGGTTTGCCTGTTTTTTGGTGTTCATCCCAGAGCAAATCAAATTCTTTGCGTGCATTATCTTCAACGAAATCTATAATTTCTTTGATATACTGACGTCTGAAATCAGACGCTTGGGTATCAGGAGAACAGATCATCAACTCGTCGTATTCTTGATCACTGAGAGCGAGGGACGCCAAGACTTCCAAGGAAGAAGAGGTCACGCCACCTTTGTTTGTTGACGCATCTTTAAAGAGAACCACGCCTTTTTCTTCCAGATAGAATCTCGCTTGCTCTGTGATGAAAAGGTTGGCGCCTTCGACAATCACTTTGAACTTAGGCTCGTTGTTTTCATCCAACAGGCGTTTCCAGTTGTTAATATTGATGGTACCAGGTCTTCCGCCACAAGGAACTAATAAATCGGCTTTTGCAAGGGGAGAAAGGTGGAAGTTGTTTCTGAAGACTTCGCCATTGACCACCGCTTCGCCATCGGGAAGAGTGATGTCTCTATCGTCAATAGAAACGAAGAATCCGCCTGCATTGAGCTTTGATTGGTCAAATTCATTGACACAGCAACGTTTTTTCGCCAAGCGGTGCAACTCTTTTCTATTTAAACCTTTGGGATCGTATATGACACCGCTTCCATCAATAATAACTTTGGTTTTATCTTTAGAGATTAACAGTTCGTTACTGCCGAGGTCGCCATCAGGTCCACCCGTCTGCACCTTGGTGATGTCCTCTTCTCTAAGACCTAGTTTGTCTAATACGCCCAGTACAAATTGATGCACACTGCGGGTGGTCATACCGTCGACATCGTGGGGGATGCCTCCTCTTGCAGGCGATTTTCCCGTACTAATCGCTTTCCAGAAAGGATAGGGGTATTGCTTGGCATAGTTAGACGCCCAGTCCATAAACTCAGCCGATCCCTCATCGGGGCCAAAGAAAAGAATTTCCTCTTGACCGAGGTAGTCTTCAATCTTTTTGGTGTCGTCATTGTTATCGTTGTTAAAATGAATGATATCAAGTACAGCATCAATATAGCACTGGAAGGCGTCTTCTGCGTGATCACGAGAATTCATATTCAACAGGATAACGCCCTTGGCACCGCCCTCGGGTATGTCTTTGTTTTTCATTTGCTGTGTGTTGGCCAAGCCGTAGTTTTCGTCAAACAAAGTATCGAGATTGTGGTTGTAAGCTTCTTGGTTGCGAGAGACAACCATGCGAATTCCACCCCGTGCTATCTCTCTGAAGCGAATGTGGAAGCCCACAAAGGTATTGCCCAAGACAAGAAAGATGCCGTGAGGTTTTTCGTGATAGCTCCCTTCGTCCAAAAAGTCTGAACGGAGGCGGTAACTGATGGCAGAATTTCTATGCGAGAAAAAGTTTGTCTTTAAAACGGCATCGTTAAATGTAACAAAAAAGCGAAAGATCTGGCGGTTGATGAAAGAAGATATTTCTCTATCTATAATATCCAAGGCATTTTCTTTAAGGTCTTGTTCTATTTTAATGTCTTGAGCTGTTCTCTGCTTTTTATAGCTCATGCGGGCTTCAAAGTGCTTAAATAGAGCCGAGACAACATGAGTGTTTTCCACCATAGCGGCAAGAATACGGCCCGTAGAAAATGCACTCTTGGTGAGATCATGACTCAGGTCTCTGAACAAACCAAGCTGTTGAGGAGAATTGGCAAGCGCTTCGGAGATTTTCAGCACAGGCTCATTGTCTCCCGTCAAGAACTGGTGAGTAAATTTTTCTGCTGACAAAGCATAAAGAACTTCTCGAGGAGTAAGCTCTCCCTTGTAAAAACTTTGCTCCAAGACACTCTGAGGCATGAGACAAATATCATTGACTTCATTCAAAAATCTGTTGTCTATGTCTTTTGAGGGCGTTGTAAGGTAAAAGCTAAAGATGTGTTTTCCGTCTAAAAATTGCTCGCCATAACCTCTATGAAACTGCAATCCTTCCATAGAAAACAAATGGAAGATGCGATAAAGAAAATGAGTATGAGATTCTTTGACACCTACGGTCAGAACCGTTTTATCAGCCAGAGACGCTTCGCTACTCGGTCCTATTTCAATAACAGGATGGACTGCATTTGTCAGCGCATTCCAGACTCTCTCGTAACGTTGAACAGAATGGCCTGTTATCTGAAAAAAGGACTTATCGGTATAATCTTTAAACTCGCTGGCTTCTTCTAATGTTGTTCTAAACTCGGGTTCGACAGTGGTGTAAAGGCTGTAAGCCGTTCCCTGTTGGTCTTTTTGCGTATTGTGTATTTCAAAGCGGGGAATTGTGTCTTTGCCCAAGATGCGGCGAAACGTTCTGTTGTGGGCGTTGGGGCTATCTTCTATCATATAACTTTGCACATGATTGTCTGAACCAACAATGTCCACTTCAACTGTCTTGTGAGTTTGATCGGACAACAAGCGAGAAAGGCTGAGGGTAACCAGTTTGTTACCAATGTTGGCAGCACTGAATATGCGGAAAAAGTGGGGGTCTATCTGTAAGTCCAAAAAGAACCAATTAAGGCAGTTGAGTTGTTCTTTCTCGGATAAGGAATCAGACGCTTTCACATAATCAATAATCTCTTTGAGCTTATCAAAATCCATGCCTGTAATATCAGACCATTTTTGTAGATACTTTTCCATGTACACTTTCCTTGTTATTGTTGAACTTGTTATGCAATTGGCCTCCTATAGCCTGAGCTGTTGATGTCATTATAACACAGATACAAGACTATTTCAAACAAAAAAAGATAAAAAGAAGATGTTTAAAAGGATAGTGGTCATCTAGATTAAAATGAGTGTTGTGTATAAACTATAAACGGTGCTTCTAATTTCCTTTTCATCTTATCTTTTTAACATCTCTTTGATGCGTTGGAGTCAACTTGTTTGCCTGCTTTTGCTGGCATCGTGTACCATCTATTCACCCGAACTTATTTCTTACGAATATAAAGTGAGTCTGATCAATGATGTCGAGGCAGAGATGGTCTACGAGTCGCTGACTTTTTACGCTCATGTCGATGACGAAGACGGTGAATCAGACCTGTATTCTCTTGTCATTAACCACGAAGACTCGGGGCTTTTCTGGGAATTGATTGCAGGCGATTGGGACAGGCTTGAACGCAGTGGCGAAATATGGGTAGGTTCGCACAGCCTTATTATGCCACAGGGCAGCCCTTTACCACGGGGAAAATACAGCATAGTACTTAACGATTATTACGGGCATAGCGTCAGCGAAGAATTTTCACTGAGCGAACCAGCCCCAGAAGAGGTGAGTTTCCCCGAACTCAACATAGAAGACAAAGACATATTGACCGTTACGGGAGACTATGAAAAATACCTGCTATGGGGTTATGACAAAGACGACAAGCTGCTCTTTTCCATTCCCGTAGAAAATGAATTTGCCATAGCCCTGTCAACACAGCCCCCCGAGGCTTTCGTCGAACAACTTAACAGCCTTTATGTTTATACATCCGCACCACAATCCTATTATGGAATACAAATAGGCCCTTACTTTTTGGAAGAAGAGAATGAATAAAGAAGTTACTCCTTTATGGAGCAAGAAAGATATAGATAAAGCCGAGGTACAGGCTCTCAGTGAAAAGATGAGGGTCTCGCCTTTGGTTGCGAGCGTTTTGCTTAGACGTGACATCTCCGCCAAAGAAGACCTGTTGTTTTTCTTGGAAGACGACGCAAGGCATTTGCACAATAGCTTTTTGTTTAAGCATATGCACGAGGTGTTAGAACGCATAAGCGAGGCCGTCGAGAACGAAGAAAAAGTCGCTGTTTATGGCGATAAAGATGCGGACGGCATAGGCGCTACCGTGCTGTTGGTGGAAACACTGACAGACCTAGGGTTAGACGTTCGTTGGCAAGTTCCCACGGGCGAAGAAAACTACGGGCTTTCGGAAGAGAGTGTCAGAGATTTTGCCAACGACGGCAGGCAATTGTTACTGACCGTTGATTGCGGTATCTCCAAGTTTAACGAAATCGCTCTAGCATCTGAACTGGGCATGGATATCATAGTGCTAGATCACCACCAGCCTCACCCCGAAAAACTGCCCGAGCCTGCTCTCATCGTCAACCCCAAAACCACAGACGACGAACACTATCCCTTTGTGCATATCTCGGGCTGTGCCGTTGTCAGTAAGTTGGTGTGGGCGCTGTGCCTTGCTAAAACAGAAATCTTTGACGCTGAGTTTTGCCTTATCTACGCAGAGTGTGTAGACGGGACGAAGTGGTCGCTCTCTGCTTCTGTTATTTGCAACATGCTCGTTACGCAAAGTAAAAGCATCACGGTAGACTTAAGCGAAGACAACGCTCGCCACCAGCTGGATGATTTCGTCTCTTTTATCGCTTCACACAGACTGTTCACCTTTGACGGCAAGGAGCAAAAAGAGCACTTCAAGACACTGTTTCCGTCGGCAGACATTTACCTTGCCGAGTTCAAAGACCTTATCTACAAACAACTTCCCGCCATCAAAGGTTACAGCCTAGAAAACATCGCCCAAAAGAGCAAGACCGCCCGTTATTCCAGTGCCAGTAACTCCATGGCAGAGATGCAGAACGAGCTGTTCATCTTCTTTCAGCGAGAAAAGTACAAAGACTTCTTTCAACCTTTTATGCAGAGCCTCGACCTCGTCGCGTTGACAACCATTTCAGACATGATGCCCCTTGTCAATGAAAACCGCATACTCGTCAAACAGGGCATCAAAAGCATTAACCTCTTTGAACGCCCCGCCTTAAAAGAGTTGCTCATTGCCCTGCAGTTGACAGGAATGCCACTGGATAACAAGGTACTGTCATGGCAATTAATCCCTGTGTTGAATGCCGCAGGTCGCATGGGACAAGGTCATTTGCCCATTGAATTGTTGCTTGAGCGAGACCCCCAGCGTATTAAAGACCTAGTAAAACAGCTGATAGGCATTAATCAGGAACGCAAGGAAAAGGGCGACAAGCTCTACAGAAGCGTAAGAAAACAAGCCGAGAAAACACTCGCCGAATACGACAACAAGGTAGTCCTCGTACAAGACAACGAGATACTGCGAGGCCTTACGGGCATTATAGCGAACAGGCTGTTAAACACGTTCAAGGCAAGCGTAATAGTACTGACAGAAAGGGAAGCCGTTGTCAGTGGTTCCATACGTACCAGCAGTCGCACCTTTATTGCGCAACTGTTTTCTCAACACGAGGCCTTCTTTCTTGACTGCGGAGGACATGAGAATGCGGGCGGTTTTAGCCTACCAGCCTCACAACTCGATGAGTTTAAAGCCAGTTTAAAGCGCTTTACAAAGCAGTTTAAAGACGACACGCTCGCTACGGACAAACCCATAACAATAGATGCCACCATCCCTTTAGGCTACCCTTTGGAAAAGCTATACGATGTACAACGGCAACTCGCACCCTATGGGCAAAAGTTCCCGCCCCTCACCTTCCTTGTTGAAGGCTTAGTGTTGCAGTCAGTGCAATTGATAGGTCATGACAACGCCCACCTCAAGATCAACCTCCTTTCGGGAGACTTCTTGTGGCCCTGCATCTATTGGAATAGCGTCGAAGCCTATAGGGTAGACTTTGATGACGGCGACACTGTCAGTGCCACTTTTACCATCACAAACAACTTTTTCCGTGGACAAATGAAGCAACAGCTTGAAATACAAGATTTAAAAAGGTACACTAGCTAAAATATGAATATACTATTATCCCCCTGTCGTCGCATCATTCTACTCTGTAGTCTTTTGCACCTTGCCTGCACCATTTTCCCTGAACCCACCATTTCCGTGCCAGACTCCGTAAAACAAGGAGACGTGATCCAAGTCCTCGTCTATCCCTTTGAAGGAGACAAGACCACACTAGAGATGATACTCAGTAACAAAGAAACAGACAAAACTATCAACAAAGTCAGTGGCTTTGAGTACACACCCAAACGCAAAGGTAAGATCAAACTCAAGGTTGGCGTTGGCGTAGTGGGTATAGACCCCTTGCTTGCTACGGGCGACTATGAACTACTGGTACGTCTCTCTGACAAAAAGGGCGTAAAAGAAACAGCCTATGCAGTACAAGTCACCAGCAACGAATGGGACAAAGAGACCATACAGGCAACAGAGACCATGAAGAGCATCAAGACCAAGCCCAGCAGTGTCAGTCTCTCGCAAGAACAAAGCCGTGAACTCTGGCAAGTCCTTAACAGAAAGAGCAAGCCCGTCTACTTCTTCAGTACCTTTCACAAACCCGTCAAAGACGACTATGTCATCACCTCTACCTTTGGTTCGCAACGTATCTTTGAATACAGCAGCGGCAAAAGCAGTGTCTCGGCCCACAGAGGCGAAGACTTCGCTTCCCCCAGAGGAACACCCATCTACAGTTCAGGCGCAGGCATTGTCACCATGAGTGAAGACAGAGTCTCCACAGGCAACACCGTTGTCATAGAACACGCCCCAGGCATTGCCACTTCTTACTACCACTTGGACTCACTGGATGTCAAAGAAGGAGAAGAAGTCAAAACAGGCGAGAGAATAGGGGAGATGGGTTCCACAGGCTTCTCCACTGGCCCCCACTTACACTGGCAACTCAACATCCACGGCACACCCGTCGACCCCATGCCCTACCTAGAGAAACCCCTCATAGACCTTGCACCTCTCGTTAAGTTGCTCAAATAGCTAGGCACACAAGATGCTAGATCTTGAACAACTCCTCGATGACGGAGGCCTCTTTCGAGGGGTCTTCGGACTAGAAAAGGAAAACCTCCGCATCAACAGAGCAGGTCAACTCTCACAGAGACATCACCCGTCCGCACTCGGCGACAAGAACAAGCACCCCTTCATCACCATAGACTTCTCTGAAAGTCAACTAGAACTGATCACGCCCCCCCTTGCATCCTTAGACCAAGCCCTAGGCTACCTTGCCACCCTAGACGAATTGGTCACAGACAATCTCGAAGACGGGGAGTTACTGTGGACACAAAGCAGTCCAGCCGACCTTCCCGACGAACAAGACATCACCCCTGCCATACTCACAGACCCCGACGCAGCCGCCTACAGAGCCTACCTCTGCGAACGCTACGGCAAGAAAAGACAACTCTTTTGTGGCATACACTTCAACTTCAGCTTTACAGACAAAGACCTTCACCGCTTATACACACAACACACCGCCCTCGGTGCCGACCTCGACTACGACGCATTCACAGAGCAACTCTACCTCAAGATAGCCCGTAACTTCTTACGCTACCGTTGGGTACTCATAGCCCTACTCGGAGCCAGCCCTGCCATACACAAAACCTACAGCCAAGAGTGCATCTGCTCACTAGAAAAAGTAGGCATGGACTACCACGGCTTTGCAGAATCCGTATCCATGCGCAACGGCTTTTGTGGCTACCGCAACGACACCCACATGAACCTCGACTACAGCTCCTTCGCTTCCTACAACCACAGCATACAGGAACACATAGACAACGGAATCATCAACTACACGAGGGAAAACTACTCTCCCATCAGACTCAAAAGCACAGACGACACCACCATCAACCACCTAGAAATACGCCTACTAGACCTTAACCCCCTTGTCAAAGGAGGCATAGACCCCACACACGCCCACATGGTTCACCTCTTCTTAGTCTTCTGCGCCTTACTCACAGAAAGCACAGACTTCGACGACAACCAACAGAGCATAGCCCGCAAGAACCACATGAAAGCCGCAGACTTTGGGCTTAACCCCCGCACCCAAATAACACAGACAGACGGCAGCCAAAAGAACCTAGACCACAGCCTCACAGACTTCTTTACCCTACTACAACAAACAGTCGCTCACCACCCCTTACCCCCTCCACTCACAGCCAGCCTCACAGACTTCGCCCAGCTTATCACAGACCCTAGCGCCCGTCCTGCCTCTCAGATAAAACAGGGCATAGCCAAGCTCGGCTTCATCAACTGGCACCTTGAACAGAACAAACAACACAGCAATGCCCTTCAACAACACTTTCAGTTTCACGGACTACAAGACATGGAACTATCAACACAGATAGTACTCAGAGAAGCCGTACTACGGGGAGTCTCCTTTCAGATACTAGACAGAAAAGGCAACGTCGTCAAACTCAGCCAAGAAGACAACACCCAGTACATCAAACAAGCCACACAGACCGCACTAGACACACAGATAGCCGTACTCATCATGGAAAACAAGAGCGTCACCAAAAAGGTATTACGCACCGCCCAACTCAGCGTACCCGACGGCGAAGAATATCACCACCCTCACACCGCCTTACAAGACTTTTCCCACTACCACAAACAAGCCATAGTCATCAAGCCCCAGTCCACCAACTTTGGCCTAGGCATCACCATGATCAAAGAGAACACCGACAAAACCCTCTACCAACAAGCCCTAGACATAGCCTTCGAACACGACGACACCGTCCTTATAGAACAGTGGATAACAGGCAAAGAATATAGGTTCCTCATCATAGAGAACAACATAGTAGGCATCTTACACAGAGTCCCAGCCAACGTAGTCGGAGACGGCACATCCAGCATTAGCGAATTAGTCACCCTCAAGAACCAAGACCCCCTTCGTGGCATAGGCTACAAGACACCCCTAGAAAAGATAGCCCTAGGCAAAGCAGAACTCCTTTTCCTCAAACAACAGAACAAAGACTTTAACACCATACCCCCCCTAGAACAAACAGTCTACCTCAGAGAAAACTCCAACATCAGCACAGGCGGAGACAGCTGGGATTACACAGACAAAATACACCCCAGCTACAAGCACATAGCCCTACAAGCAGCCCAGACACTACAGGTCAACATCACAGGCCTAGACATGATAATCACAGACATAGACCAAGTCGCCACCCCCACCAATCACTCCATCATAGAAATGAACTTCAACCCTGCCATACACATACACGACTACCCCTACCACGGCAGTCATCGTGGTGCAGGCAAAGCCGTACTCAACGCACTCGGCTTCTAAAGCTGACCCACGCACTACGCTTCCAATAAAAGAACACCAAAACCAGCAAAACCCCTATCATTTTGCCCGCAACGTCCCTATACTATAGTTCCCTATTCTTTCTCAACACAAGAGGTCTTATGACAACTCAAAACACTCAGATAAATGTCCTTGGTCACCAAATGAACGTCGTCCGTTACGGCTCGGGTGATCCCATCCTTTTCTTGCACGGCAACCCCTCACACAGCTACTTGTGGCGCAACATTCACCCCTATGTCAAAGATTTAGGAGAAGTAATAGCCCCCGATCTCTTGGGCATGGGCAGCTCTGACAAACTAACAGGTGATTACAGCTTCGCCACACACTACGCTCAACTTGAAGCACTGATAACGCAACTCAAACTCACCAACATTACACTGGTATTACACGACTGGGGTTCAGGCCTTGGCTTCCACTACTTCAACAACCACCCCCAAAACGTCAAAGCCATAGTCTTTATGGAAGGCATCATACAAGACATAGGCGAATTCTTCCCTGCAGACACTCAAGAATTCTTTACACGCTTACGAAGTGACGAAGAAGGCTGGTCTATGATAGGCGAACAAAACCTTTTCTTAGACAATGTCTTGCCCACATGGGTACACCGCCCCCTCACTCAACAAGAGCATAACAGCTACAAAGCACCCTTTGCCGACGTTGAAAGTCGCCGTGTCATACACCAGTGGGTCAAAGATGTTCCCATGCACGGCAAACCAGAGAAATCCGCCAAAATGGTAGAAGACTATCGCACCGCCTTGCAGAACTCTGATATCCCTAAGTTGTTCTTTTACGCCACCCCTGGAGCTTTTATGCCCAAAGTCGTAGCCGACTGGATCATAGCCAACCTGCCCAACCTCAAGTCTGTCTTTGTAGGAGACGGCGTACACTTCATACAAGAAGATCACGCCGACCTTATAGGCAAAGAAATGAAAGAGTGGATAAAGAACCTACCCGCATAACACCACATAAAGACACTCAAGCCCCCCTCACTCTCAAGCAAGACTAGGGGACTTGAGCGTTTTCGTCTTCAACAAAAGCTTAAGCCCTTCTTCATCTCTTGGGCGTGCCCCTGCCGTTCCAGCGCATAGCCCAAAGGCCATGCCCCTCCACCACAGGGTCGGGCTATACAGGGGTGCCGTGCTACGCACCGACTCCGTCGCCCTTACTAACCCTCACGCATAGTCAA
>CAYRNA010000011.1:0-39840 GCA_964425555.1 uncultured Spirochaetales bacterium | reverse complement strand
CCACCACGGTAACCACCGTCACCGCCTGGTCTGTATCCATCGCTATTACTGCGTGACTTTCGTTTATCACGACCGCCGCCACCGTATGAAGACGATGATTTTCTATTACCACCACCGTGACCTTCTTTGGCTTCAGCTAATTCTACGTGTATATCTCTGCCGTTAACGGTCAAATCTCGTATATTATCCAAAACGCTCGCAACATCTTTATTTTCTAACTCAAAGAAAGAGAACGTTGTCTTAATGTCTATTGCACCGAAGCGAATAAAATCTTCACCACAATTATCTTGTATTAAGTGCATAAATGATGCGGTATCTATTTTGTCTTTTTGACCAATATTGATGAAGAAACGTTGATAGTTTTCACTGCTACCTTTACGTTGCACTCTACTGCTATCATCACGACTATTTTGCCCCGGAAGCATGTTCAAGTCTGGTGATTTTTTGTAGTAATCCAAGAAACGGTTGAATTCCATAGATAGAAATCTTTGAACAATTTCTTCTTGAGTAAGATTAACAAACTTTTCTTCTATCATTTTTAAGAAAGGAAGTAATTGTTCTTGGTTCACTTTGGTATCAAGCGCTCTGGCTATAAGAGCTTCAAGCTGTTTCGCGCAAATGTCTTCGCCTGTAGGAATTTTCCCATGGTTGATTTTTTTTTGCATAATTTTTTCTATGCGATTGATACGGCCTTTTTCTTTCTCATTGATAATCACCACAGAGTGACCAGTTTGACCTGCTCTACCCGTTCGTCCACTTCTATGCACATAGACAGGGGGTTCATCAGGCAGGTTGAAGTTTAAGACATGAGTCAAATTTTCGATATCAACGCCTCTAGCAGCAACATCGGTAGCGACCAATAACTGTATGGTACGGCCTCTAAAGCGTTTCATTACATAATCACGTTGCACTTGCGATAAATCACCATGCAAAGCATCGGCGCTATAACCGTCTTGTATCAGTTTGGTCGCAATTTCTTTTGTTTCACTACGAGTACGACAAAAAATAATGCCGTAAATCTCGGGGTGAAAGTCTACTATTCGTTTTAAAGCAGCATATCTATCTCTATGTTTGACCATATAATAAGTATGCTCAACTTGATCTGAACCTGAATTTTGCTTACCTACACTCATTTCAACAGGAGAATTCATGTATCTTTCAGCAATGCGTCGCACTTCTTTAGGCATGGTCGCCGAGAAAAGCAGAGTACGTTTTTCTTCAGCAGTATTACTCAAGATAAAATCAAGATCATCTTTAAAGCCCATATTGAGCATTTCATCCGCTTCGTCCAAAACAACGATGCCCACAGAATCCAGCGACAGCGCTTTTCGCTTCAGCATATCAACCAGTCTTCCTGGAGTAGCCACGACAATTTGCGGTTTACGTTTAATGCTATTAATTTGTATGCTAATGCTTTCGCCACCGTAAACACTGGTGACACGTATGCCTTGCTTGAACTTTGAAAAGCTTTCTAAGTCCTTGCCTATTTGTATACATAATTCTCTTGTTGTTGCAAGAACAAGCACTTGCACGGCTTGTTTTGTCATGTCTATCATTTCTAATAGAGGAAGACCAAAGGCGGCGGTTTTTCCAGTTCCCGTTTGGGCTAGGCCTATGATATCGTTATCTGTGCCTAAAAAAGCGGGGATGACTTTTTCTTGGATGGGGGTTGGTGCGACAAAGCTTAGGGCATCTAAGGCTTGTAATAGATCGTCGGAGAGACCTAGAGATTGAAATGACATATGATTCCTGAATATATGATAATTTGTTTACTCATCGAGGCAAAAGCACGTCTACGCCACCACCCTATATGAATAATCGTTTTTTTAAGATAAAAAACGCCTGTTAATCCTTTCTTTATAACAATTTTTGCACGAAATAACAAGAGATCTTATGTAGTATTTATAAATTGTGTACCATGATATTGTTAAACAATAGTGTCAAAGTATTGATTTTTTTTTAAAATAGACGAAAAATAAATTAAAGTTTTAATCACATCCTGAATTATTATTTTTGAGTAATGAATATATACGAGGCATTTCATGGCAGACATCCCCTTTCCAAGCAGTCCAAATTCTCCCTTTGAAGACACCAACGAAGTCATCAAGAATTTAGTCAAGGCGCAGGAAATACCCATAGAAGGCTACAAAGATAACATCAAACTTTTTGAAGAAGAAAAAGAGATTTGGTTAGAAATCAAGAAGAAAATTGAAACACTAGAAGAAAGCTCACGCAGGCTCTACAGCTTTGAAAATCCTTTTGCAGAAAGGATAGCAGAATCTGATAACGAAAGCATCATCAGGGCTTCGGCGCAAAGAAATGCCGAGCAAGGCACACGTGATGTGCGTGTAATCACTCTTGCCAACAAAGACAAGTTTCGCTCCAAGGAGTTGTCAAAAGACTTTGAAGTGGCGGCAGGACTGTATCAATTTCAGGTTAATGAACAAAAAATTGACATCAATTTTCGTGGCGGCACCATAGGTTCTTTTGCCAGCGCCATTACAGCACGGGGCAAGAAAAAAATCAAAGCGAGCGTCGTTGGAAGCCGACAAAATTCTGTCATTTTCATTCTGGAAGCGATGGAAGAAGGCAGCGAGAATACTTTAAAGCTCGATGGTTTGGCCCTAGACTGGGCCTTGGATGTCGAACTCCTTAAAGAAGCGGAAGGGGCTGAGAAAACTCTGGTAAAATTTGATCCTGACGAACTTACCCCGTGGGAAGGCGGACCTTTAGAGAGCTATCTTATTGATACGCAATCAACGCAAAAAATGGTGCTCGAACCCTATGCTCGTTTCTCCATCAGCGTCCCTCCGCCAAAGAAAAAAGACCGCATGCTCGAATTTAGCGTCACCAGCGAAGAACTCACCACGACCTATTACAAAGATCCCGACATAGACAATCTCGTCAATACAACGAAGTCTGGCCTCTTTAAACGCAGAACAGAAGTTGACAGCGAGGCCAATGCGATCACAGAAGATTTAACCGCCGAGCTAGCCATACCCGAAACCTATCAAACGCCCATTGTTTTTTATGCGCAAGTGGCAGGAAGCAGCGAACCCATTGCTCTTGAAAGCATACCTGCGGGGGGTCAAAAAAAGACCATCAACACCAAAAAAATACCTGCCGACCAAGAAAT
Organism: uncultured Spirochaetales bacterium; assembly: GCA_964425555.1. Classification (GTDB taxonomy): domain Bacteria; phylum Spirochaetota; class Spirochaetia; order SP-2023; family CAYRNA01; genus CAYRNA01. Next base: position 36,704 of record CAYRNA010000011.1, on the reverse strand, counting down.
TCAGGCGATTTTAGTTTACAACAACAATCCCTACACCAGACTCACTCTCGAAAACTTGCAATATACTGACAGAGACGTCGATGGCTACGACCCCGTATTCCCCATTTCGGAAGCTTCGGATGCAGAAATAGAGATCGATGGCGTACCCGTTTTCAGAAAAACCAACCAAGTTTCAGACTTTATTAAAGGCGTTACACTCGATTTGCGCCGTGCGGACAAAGACGAAGTTGTCACCATTACCGTAGGCCCCGACATAGAGCTAATTAGCGACAGCATTATCCAATTTCACTTTGATTACAACGAAGTCATTGCCTTTGCAAACATCTTTACTTCTAGCAATGATCAACTGATAGAAGAGATAGGTTACTGGGACGACGATTACAAAGATCAGATCAAAGAACAACAGGGGAAAAACCTCCTTCGTGGCGAAATGACCCTCGTGCAATTAAAAAATCAAATGCAAAATATCACGCAACGTTCTTATGCGACCATCTCTTCATTTTCACTGTTAGCAAGCATTGGCGTTTACAATAATCCGCTGCAAACCGACGGCTCAGGAGCGCCACCGCCTTCTCGACGACGTGGTTATCTGCAGATTGACGCCGACATACTAGAAAAAAGTATCACCGACGACTTAGAAGGCGTCAAAAATCTTTTTGGCATAGACACAACAGGAAACCTAGGTGTCGATGACGGCATCGCTTTCAACCTCTATACAATATTGCGACCCTATACTCAACCACGTAGCATTATTTCAACGAAAGAAAATCTCTTGGACAGCAAAATTAAAAGTGAAAACGAAAAAATCGAAAGAACACAGCTCAGAGTGGACGACTACGAAGCGCGAACACGACGTGAATTTGGTAACATGCAGTCCGCCATTGATGCTCTCAAATCTCAAGGAAATTCTTTCAACTCACTCAATAATAATAACAACAAGAACTAAGGAAAACCTATGCTTACCATTTACTTAAACGATACAGAACCTTTAAATTTCCAACTTGAAAATGAAGAAAATCTGGGCGATGTTTATCAACAAATTTTGACATGGTTACAGCAATCAAATATCTATGTCATGCAATTCTTAATCGACAAAAAAGATTCTGATGATGTAGCAAATTGGCAGGGCTTATCTCTGAGCGAAGTCGACGAACTAAATATTCGCACGGGCAATAAATTGGATGTTTTCATGGAAATCGCTCATTCTGCGCTCACTTTTTGCGAAGCACTTCAGAGTGAACCTATGCCCATTCTGCAATTTTCTCAGAGACTCGACGCTCTTTTAAGCGATTTAAAACAGGTGATTGTTCATTACGAAGAAACGCTGATTTTAGCGCTTTTCAAGCCTTATTTGAATGAAACGGGCGATTTATTGATTGAAGATGACTTCAATAAAGAAAAAATAATCTCTCAGGTCGCACAAATTTTTGAAGCCCGTCAACTGCAATTGCAAGACCCCACTCTCGCATTTAATTCTCTCAAAGAAGAATTGCGCGCCTTCCTCACTCACTTGGAACAAATCCCCCTCCTTCTTCAAAATAGCGAAAGAGAACAAGCCGAACAACTTTTATCTGTGTTATTTTTAAAGTTAGAAACTCTCATCTTGCTCTTTTTTTTCGTCAATGATGAGCAGGCGCAAGAACCGCTTTTGATGAAACAACTGACACCGTTTCTTGCTGAGCTCGAAGAAGCCTACGCCAACCATGACACCATACTCATTTCTGATCTTATTTCCTATGAAATACTGCCCGTTTTACAAGAATTTTTGGCAGAGTAAATATGACGCCAGAAAGCCCACAGCAATACTATCAACGCATGCAAAATCTTTGGGCAGAACAATATCATTCTTGCACAACCAAGGCAGAAATGGAAGATTTTTACAATATGTTGGGATTTGAAGGCGGTTTTCAGCCTCTTTTAAATGATTTTATTGCAGAACAGCATGACTTATTAACGCCCAAACCTATGTTGGATTTTGGTTGTGACAATGGTATTTCACTGGAATATTTCCACGCCCTCAACATAGATAAATACGGTACGGATATTAACGAAAATGCCATATTAAAAGCCCAAAAACAATTTCCTGACTTTCACTTTTCTTACACGACAAGCTTGCCCTTGCCTTTTGCGGAAAAACAGTTTGGGTTCATTTTTGCATCGGGAGTTCTCAAGCATTTAAGGCATGAAGATAGAGAGCTGTATTATCAGGAATTTTCACGCATTTCAGATTATCTTCTCGTTTCAGAATTGAATTCCGAAGAAGAAATGGTGGAAACCATGGAAGATTTCTCGTTTTATCACAGTAATTTCGCTCAAGACTTGGCCCAACGCTTTACGCTCATCAAACAATGTGACATAGCGACGACCGATTGGGGTAATCATATTTTGGCACTTTATAAAATATAGGCTTCAAAAGGAGATTATTTATTAATTTTGCAAAAGAATATGTTCACGTTCCTTGGCAAAAAAAATACACTGAAATTATGCTTGCGTTAAAATATAAGATATTACCTGTCGCTTTCTTTGCGATGACATTCCTTGTGGGGGAAACCTCCTTTGCACAAGAAACTCCTGCGGCGACAGAACCCATCACAGGCGCTCCATTAACGTCGCCCGAAAAACCTGCGGATGCGCTACCAGAGACAAGCATACCCACAGCTACAGCGAGTACGTCCCCTACTACAGGAACGACTGCGGACACCGTTACAGACACTACGGCAACGCCGTCTGAAACGCTGAGCCCCTCACCTTCCGTCGAAAAAATGACGACGGCACCATCGACACCCACTCTTCCGCAAGACATTACTATCACCTTTCCTTCGCCCAGCCTCAACGACACCCAAAAGCAACAACAGCAAGCTCTTCGGTTTGGCACGCTCGAACAACTCAATGGAGTCATTACAGCTCTCAAGGCCAACAATGACACCGCCCTCAACAATGAATTATTTCTGTTGTTACGGGACAACAAAAATCTCAATTTACGCAAACAAATATTACAATTTTTTACTGACGAAAAAGAAGAGAAAATACTGCCCTATGTCGTCAGTAGTTTGCAACAATACGTTGATCCAAGCAGTGACTTATACCAATACTCAGACGTGAACAGCCTTCCTGCCGCCACAGCCATTTCGCAAATGCTCACCGCCGAAATAGCGTATTTAAGGGAAACAGAAGCCCAAGGCTATGCGGATTTGCTGTTTGAAATTGCCGAAACGCAGCCACCTTCATCGGTTACAGAAGAAATTTTTCGAGCATTAATGACATTGGGCGATAAAAGTTATACTCAGCGAGCTCTTGATATTCTCAACAATAATATTGATTGGGATGACAAGTATATAGATACAAAAGGACAGATTATTTTGACCCTCGGTGCATGGAAAGCCTACGATGCAGTTTACGACATAGAGGCTATCTTGCAAGACGAAAGTGCTCCCAATATCCAACGGTGGTATGCCGCAGAAGCTCTCGGGCAAATCCAAGACCCCAATTCTTTAGAAATACTTGAAGCCGTGTATAATATCACGGAGAAAAACCCCACATTTAGTACTTATTTGTTGAGTGGAATTGGCTACTATGATACAGACGATGCGAACCAGATTCTCATAGAAGGCCTGAGAAATAGCAACGAAAATGTACGAGAAACAGCGATCAAACGCCTGCAAGACAAGAAGTCGGCGACGGCATTTGAAGCGATTTTTTATGTCGTGCGCTATGATACAAGCCCTAAAGTCAGACTTGCAGCTCTCGAAGGCTTGGGGGGCTATCCCGCAACAAAAGAGACCACAGAATTTTTAACGACTATTGTTGATGATACGACAAAGACAGCCGCTTCACGCATTCCAGCATTTGACGCTCTCTTAGCTTCCGCGCCTAAGGTTGCCGTCGATTCCATAGAAACGTTATTCTTAGAAGACCCCGAAATTCTTATTCCTTATGACAGAAATAATCAAGACAGATTAATTGATCACGTACTGCAAAAAATAGACGACGAAAGCGACATATCTGCTTACAAAACCATTATCTCAAAATCTTTATCCTACCCTAATTTCAACATACAGAGAAGGGCCATCACCATTATCGCTGGACATTCTTCGGCTGGTTTTACCGAAGAACTGAACACACTTATCGAGTCAGAGACCACTTCTGATACTCTGAAAAATGCCGCAAAAGAAGCTTTGTAGACTACCGTTTCTCTTCGTCCTTCTGTGCCTGCCTTATACTATTGGCGCACAAAATAATAAATTATTAAGTCTCGGAGAAATTCAAAAGCAGTGGACGCAACTCTCTTTCTTTGAAAACAACTACTTAATATATTCTCATGCAGAGACTTTATCCCCTACATCAACTCAAACACCATCGAATTCTTTAAGTTTATGGAATTTTATTATCACAGAAAAAACGACACTGGCTGATATTCAGAATATCCAAGATTTTTTTGCGACCAATACAACAAACTATAGTATTATATTGAGTTATGCCACAGACAATGCTGATAATCCTAAGATCTTGAATCTTGACAACATTTATAATCGCAATGCCATAGTCACTGTACAAATATCCCTTGAAGACAACAAATCGCCCAATTATTTATCCGCAAGGAGTGGGGTGCTAACGCCCCGGTGGCTCGTTCGCCTCTGGCTCGCCTACAACAATGACACTTCCAAGATAAAAATCAATTTTGATACCATAGGAAACTATTTTAATAGACTGCAAAAATTGAACCCCAACCTTATTATCTCAGAACTCATCAATAACAACTTCTTTGCCATCTATGGTTTTAGTGGTTATCCCGCACAGCAAAGTAAACTATGGCTACAATACGTGCAAGACTTCAATACAAGCGCACTGCAAAATTATCAAGACGGTGCGAGTTCATTTTATGCTCTCATCCCTTATCCGCAACAGCCTCTCTTGTTAGATGAATTAGATTTTATCCTACTCATTGTTGTTATCACCCTCTTTCTCATCTATTATTTTTTACGTTACGACAGGCATATACACCATTTTCAAAGGGAAAACCTAGGCTATCTGCCCTTTTCTTTATTTTTTATTCTTGCTCTATATTTCTTTACCTATTTAATTAATATTAGCTTTTCTTTGTTCTTTTTAGATCGCGCTGTTTTCAGTTATATTGCGTACTATGGCGCTCTTCAATCCATCTTTATTTATATGTTACTACGAATATTCAGTCAAGCACAACTACTACCAAACAAGACCACTTATTATTCCTATGTTTCCTTTAATATCAATGTTATTACCGTTTTAGCCCTTATAACGAAAAGTTTGTCCTTCGCTATTTTTATGTTACCTTTTTCCATTGCCATCATCATTTATCTGAGTAGGAGCAGACTAGGAATAAGGCATTTTTTTAGCCTTCTGCTCTATCTCTCGTTTTTTGCAATTCTTATGTGGTATACAGCCTATAATTATTTTGATTATTTCATCTATTTGATTTACAATGAGACTTTTTACCTAGTGTTAATCTTTCTACCATTTTTTTTCATCGTATTAGGTACTATAAAAATGCTTAAAAATACCTACCATCAAAGTTCTCATACAAAAAAAAAGAAAACAATTTAAAACAAATAATATATCTAGTAATCTTTTTATTTTATTTTATACTAAAACCTAGTCAAATTTTTCTAAAATAAATTAAACAATGTATTTTTATGAATAATTGACCGTTATTAAGATTGTTATGAAACGACCAAAATAGTAAAAAATAGTAGGATAGAGGTTATTTTATGTTGAGATTTATTTTCAGTATAGTGTTTATTTTTCAGATATCATTATTTGCCCAAGACCAGAATGCTCCAGCAGTGGCACCAGCCGCAACACAGGAGAACAATAATAATGCCAACGATGAGCCTAGTGCAAAAGAAAAGGTTTCCCTGTTAGTAATTGATCAGCTCATTACTCAGAATACAGGTGAATCAATGAAAAAAGCGGTTTTCTTTGCTAACCAAATGATGGATTCAACTCCAGGAGCAGCCGCTCAACAAGAGTTAGCTCTCAAAATGGCGGGACTTGCCTCTAGTACAAATTACAGACGTATTGTTGACCGCTCTGACTTTCAAAAAGATTATGAATTTATCAGAGCTAGTGCCGCAACCGTCCTAGGTAGAATTCCCAACGATTTTTCACGTAGTAGCCTTGCTCTTATGGCAATGGAGGAACCGTCTACTGTAGTTGCTTCTGAGGCACTTATTTCTTTATCGAAAATGCCTATAGGCGAAAATGGTGAAGAAATGATTACTGGTATTTTCCGTGCACTGCAACGCAATAGAGCGACAAAAAATGATCCTAACCTCAGCATGGCTTCCATCTCTGCATTGGAAAATGTTGCCGCACAAGATATGAGTTTATTGGCTTCTGATGATATGATTTACGAATTGACATATATTATTGACCCCGCTAACGGTTATATTTATGACATTAGAAAACGTGTTTTAACGTTATTAGAATCTCTTTTGGTTTAAGTACAAAGACCGATAAGAACTTTTATCTTTAAAAAGGAGCTTGTTGATGGCATTTGATTTAAAGTTATACCCTTGGAATTATCTTTCACAATTTGATGGAGAAAAGTGGAACGGTAATATTATTAGAAAAGAATCTAATAGTTTCCCCGAGCTCCCTCTTATCAACTACACCACACAATATGGTTTAGGATGTTTTGAGGGTCTCAAAGCTTATCCACAGAAAAAAGGTGGTCTAAAAATCTTTAGACCCGATCAAAATGCTGCACGCATGGCTCGTTCCATGCAAGGGCTTAAAATGCCCAGTTTCCCTGAAGACACCTTTGTTGACGTTGTATTAGATGTAGTAAGACGAAACCAATCTGAAAAGAATGGTGTTATTGCTTATAATAGTGCGTGGGAAAAAGATTCCTACAAGTCTGCTGAAAGCGTTTATATTCGCCCCTTCAGCTATTCAGAGGGTGGTATAGGTGTAAATCTATCAAAAAACCCTTACTTTATCGTTGTCACCACACCTGTGGGAGCCTATTTTGAGCCCGAAGAGTACAACCTCTGTACTTCTGATATGATTCGTGCAACCCCCAACGGTACAGGCTGGATTAAAGCCGCTTCTAATTATACTATCTCAGCTCTTGCTAAAGACAAAGCCAATGAGAATGGTTTTTTCGAGGTTCTTTTCCTAGATTCCGTTCACCGTAAATATATAGAAGAATGTTCTTCTTGTAATATTTTCTTTAGAATGAAAGACTCAAGCCTTGTCACACCTGCTCTGGGAGACACCATACTTCCAGGTATTACACGCAAATCTGTTATAGAGCTCGCTCAATACTTAAAAGTAACTACGACAGAAAGAGCGATTTCTATAGAAGAAGTCTTTGATGATGCAGAAGAATGCTTTATTGTAGGTACTGCTGTAAGCCTCTCTGCCATTAGCTCATTAACGCACAATGGTAAAACCAAGGTGTTTAATCATAAAAAAGACACTCTGAGCCAACAGATTCTCAACGAACTGAAAGGCATTCAGCACGGAACAAAAGAAGACATCTTTGACTGGATGGTTTCTGTCTAAATTCTAGATAATCCTTTTTAAAAAAAAGAATAAGTGAAGTAGGTGCGTTCAAGCGTCTACTCTCATTAAAAGAGATTCTCAGCGGGTTTATTTTTGCGGAACCCGCTTCTACAGAGTTCTTTTATAGACCAATATTAAAACTAATTTGTTCTCTCGCCTGTCTATTTGTTAATTTAACATATACTTCTTGACGAGCTTCGTTGTAGTAGTAGCCTGAATGATAGAGAGAAAACCCAGGATCTTGTCTCCACGGAAGACCCAATAAGGTAAAATTTTGTATATTGCTAACATTGCGAATCACAAAGTAATGAGTTGAGCCAATGGGTAACTCTAAACTAACAGTGTAGCGGGATCCACTACGACGAATACTTGTATTATTTGCCATAGTCAGAACCTCAAGGCCTTCATCGCTTGTCACAATATGATTGGGCCAAGAGTTTGCAAGCCCTAAGTAAGCCGTCCCTTCTTGCCAATAAAATAATCGCTCACCTTCTAGCAGCTGATCTTCCATGCTAAAATCCAAGTCTGCATAAGCTATTGAATTTTCATTGATCATACTCATTAACATGTTTTGAGCTAGAGAATAGTACACTGACGCCTCTGGTAAATCTAAATGATACGCTTTACTCAATACATAAAACAGTGCGATTATATCACTGGAATCACTTTCTTTTAATGAGACACTGCCATCATCAAATCTATTAATTTTCTTTAGCATGCCAAGAAACCAATCCTTAAAGAAATTGTATTCTGACTCTTGACTTTGAGTAGAATACCAGTCAAGCCAAAGATTTGCAACCGCAAATGATTGAGAAGTGCTGCTCTCAACAAATATCTTTGCTAATTGATCTTGCAAATTGACATCATCGCGAATTTCCTCAAGAATAAATTTTTGTGAACTATCATAGTTCGCGGCAAAGGTCATGGGTTCTGTCAACAAAATTCTTTTTTGATTTTGAGAAAAAAGAAGTCTATCATCCAACGCATCACTTACATCGCCAAATAATGGAAAAGAACGCCATGTAAGAAGTGCACTGTTTTTAACACGATCAACCCAAAACTGATAATCCAAACCATTATCAAGGAGTTGTCTGACATAGTAAAAGCTATTAATGTCATCCCATGCGTAGCTATCCGCAGACAATCGGCGACGTAAAATCTGATTGATCTCTGCAATTTTTGTTGCATCAACCTCAACAGGATAGTTGCTCAACCATTTTTTTAATCCATTTATCGAAAGACTATCACGTGGTTTTAATACGAGTTGGTGTTCTCCACTAGAAATGTTAATACGCAAATATTTATTATCAACAATCTGTAATGCCAAGTTTTCTGACGTTAAAACATATTTTTCATCCGCATCGCTGGCACTCGTAAACAACAAACTGTAATCATCATCGTTGCCTTCAAAATAATATTTATCATTAAATTGAATAGGAATTTCTACCGCCTTAATGCCAATCAAACTCGTGGGAACACTCACATTAAAGGAAATATTATTATTAACTTGCGCTGCTTCTACGCTAAAATTAGAATCTAAAAAAATCTTCACACCTTTTTTTGTGGTTTCGATATCATGCAACTTACTACTAAAGGTAAGATCATTAGGCGTAAGAATGCGCACTTGATGCAAGTAAGATATCGCCAAATCAAAAAGGTTGGTATGAATTTTGATAGAATTGGGCTTATTTGTAGCTCCAAATTTCAGTGGATTCAGTGACTGTGAAAAGACTGAAAAGTTATTTTTGACTACAACGGTGTCAACATTTGCCCATGAAACAAAAAACCATAAACAGCCTAATCCGAGTAATATATAAACGACGGAAATTATACATAATTTACGCATGGAAGAAATAAACATAGGAATCCTTATAGTAGCAATTGTGCTTTTTACATTTTCGGAGATGATACCAAAATACTTAATCACAAAAAATGGCGTATGAACGTTGCAGAAATTAGATTAAATTCAACTCTTAATTTGATGTTTCACACTAACGTGAAAGTATACACATTGTTTTTCAAAATGAAAAAAATTAACCCCTATAAAATATAAAGCCAACAAACTATCGTTAAATATCTATTATCAATTACAATTCAAATACATATAATAATAAACTAAGACAAAATACACATTAAAAACAATATACAAGAGAGATTATCACAGTGAAAAAAAATAGTATAACCTATACCTACACCGATGAATCACCCGCCTTAGCAACAAGTAGCTTCTATCCCATAATAGAAAAGATTCTCAAAAAAATCAATATTAAATTGGAAAAAAAAGACATCTCTCTCGTCGCTCGTATTCTATCAAGTTTCCCTGAATATTTAGAGCCTTTGCAAAGAATAGATGACGACCTCGGTTACTTAGCCAAAACGATAAAACAGGCTGGGGCCAACATCATCAAACTCCCTAATATCAGCGCCTCTACCCCGCAATTGCAAGCAGCTATTAGCGAATTGCAAAAAAAAGGCTTCGCTCTCCCCGATTATCCCGAAAATCCTAGTACAAAAGAAGAGCAAAGTATTAGAAATCGCTATGAAAAAATCAAAGGGAGCGCCGTCAATCCCGTGTTACGCCAAGGGAATTCGGACAGACGCGCACCAAAATCCATCAAAGATTACGCCAGAAAGCATCCACACACAATGAATCCATGGTCGAAAGATTCTCCCGCACACGTTTCTTCTATGAGCGAAGGAGATTTTTATCACAGCGAGCAATCCTATAGAGTGGATCAAGCAACGCAAATCAACATTAGATTAAAGACAGCCGACGAAAGCATCATTCTAAAAGAAAAACTCAACCTCATTGAAGGCGAAATCATAGATATTTCAACTATGAATAAAGATAAATTACAGCAATTTATCAGCGAACAAATAGAAGACGCCAAAAAACAAGGACTGCTTTTTTCTGTACACCTCAAGGCGACGATGATGAAAGTCAGTGATCCTGTTATTTTTGGTCACGTTGTCCGTGTGTTTTTTCAGCCTGTTTTCGACAAGTACAGTGCTCTCCTTGAAAAAGTTGGCGCCGATGCAGACCATGGTTTGGGTGACATTTTGAGCAAAATAGAACTTTTACCCCCAGAACAACGCCAAGAAATTGAACAAGCGATTGCGACCTGTTATCAGGAACGTCCCCCCTTAGCCATGGTGAACTCTGATGAAAATATAACTTCCTTGCATTTCCCCAATGATGTTATTATTGATGCGTCTATGCCTGCCGCCATTAGAAATGCCGGTTGCATGTACAACCAGAAAGGTGAATTGCAAGCCACAAAATTTGTGATTCCCGATAGTTCTTATGCCGGTATTTACCAAAAAACGATAGAGTTCTGTAAGAAAAACGGCGCGTTCGATCCCACCACCATGGGAAGCGTTTCTAATGTGGGGCTCATGGCTCAAAAAGCTGAAGAATACGGCTCTCATGACAAAACTTTTATTATAGAACAAGCAGGTCTTATAGAAATTGTAGACAACAACGAAAATATCTTGCTCACACAAGAAGTGCAAGCGGGCGATATTTTCCGCATGTGCCAAACCAAAGAAAATCCTATTGCCAGTTGGGTCAAACTCGCAGTAGAACGGGCAACCATTACTCAGTATCCCCTCATTTTTTGGCTCGACGACAACAGAGCCCACGACAGAGAGCTGATTAAAAGAGTCGAATATCATTTATCCCAGCTTGAAACAACGGGTTTAGACATTAAAATATTGAACCTTGATGATGCCACGCAAGCTTCTTTGGAAATTATAGCCAAAGGCGAAAACACCATTTCCGCATCGGGCAATGTTTTGCGAGACTACCTCACCGATCTTTTCCCCATATTAGAAGTAGGCACTAGCTCAAAAATGCTTTCCATCGTCCCTCTCATGAATGGCGGTGCAATATTTGAAACGGGAGCGGGCGGTTCGGCGCCAAAACTGACACAGCAATTTATCGCTGAAGGACATTTCGCCTGGGATTCTCTGGGGGAATATCTCGCTCTTGCAGGTTCCTTAGCTTTTTTTGCCCGTAAAAATACACACGAAAAAGCAGCGGTCATGAGCCAATGTTTCGATATCGCAACAGCGAAATTCTTGGACGAAAGAAAATCTCCTGTAGAAAACACAGACGGCATAGACACAAAAACCAGTCAGTTTTATTTTCTGCAATTCTTGCTTGAAGCCCTCAGTGATCAGCAAGACGATGTTCAACTAGCCCAACTCTTCGACGGCGTGCGAGAGCAAATCAAACAGCAAGAAGACAGTATTATCAGCGAACTTTCTCTGACAGAGAAAAAGGCTGTAGACCTAGGAGGCTATTATTACCCTGATGCACAAAAACTATATTCCGCCGTTTCTCCCAGTCAAATTTTCAATAAGATCTGGCAAGATTTTTAGCGGGATATTGAGCAGCATTAACAGGCCAAATTTCTCATAGAATGAATATCAACGAACACATACAAGACGCTTGCCGAGACCTCATGCTCAATGACATACAGGAAGCGCAAGGCAACGAGGTCGTTTGGCGGGCGGACATAGGCCCCGACGGCGATATCACTCACGTCAAAGTATTGGCGCGCGGTAACCTCACCGCTGTCCCCGCCATTTTATCAGAACTGGAGAAAGGAGCGGTTGTCGTTCACAATCATCCTTCTGGTGACCTCAGACCAAGTTCTGCCGACCTCAGCGTCGCCTCTGTTTTGGGAAATCAAGGCATAGGTTTTTTCATTGTCGACAACTCTTTGTCCGACATTTATATCGTTGTCGAACCCATCATCATCAGAGACATTGTTCCCCTCGATGACACCCTCGATGAACACCTGAGAGAAAACGGTAACCTCGCTCGCATATTTCCCGATTATAGCCCTCGCCCATCCCAACAAGCGATGTTAGAGTTGATCAAAACAGGATTTAACAATGATCAAATTATTATTGCCGAAGCCAGCACCGGTGTAGGAAAATCGCTCGCCTACCTTTTACCCGCCCTTCAATGGGCCAGCCAAAACGAAGAAAGAGTCGTGGTTTCAACGGCAACCATCACTTTACAACAACAAATTATGGAAAAAGATATTCCTCTTGCCCTCAACACACTCGCTCTAAAAGACCTTAAAGTAGCGCTCATCAAAGGGCGTGGCAATTATCTTTGCCTCAAACGCCTACAAGAAACGGTAGATCAAGGCGGTTTATTTGATCAAGACGCCTTAGAAAGCATAGTAGAGTGGGAAACAAGCACAGTCTCAGGCGAACGCTCCGACCTCCCCGTTTATATTGAGAACAACGTGTGGTCTCAGGTTTGCGGCGAAAGCGATATTTGCGGGGGTACTCGTTGCCCCTTCTATCATCAGTGCTACATCATGAGAGCCAAAAAAGAAGCCAATGCAGCGAAAGTCGTCGTCGTCAATCATCATTTATTATTTGCCGACATTAGCCTGCGTGCCGAAGATAATAATTATCATAGCCAAGCCGTCTTGCCCGCTTATCAAAGAATCATTATAGACGAAGCTCACAACCTCGAAAACAGTGCTATGACTTTTTATTCTGCTAATTTTAATAGAGGAGCGCTTTTCCGTCGTTTGAATAAACTCTATCGCTTTCAAGGAAAACGAGCCTTAGGCGCATTGATAGAACTGCAAACCATTATTAATGTCAGCAACTTTTTTGATAAAATCTTAGATATTTATGACAATATAGAAAAAGAATGGAGTCAACTCAGTTTACTCGGCGAACAATTCCTGCAAGATAACAACGAACTCAACCTCATCGACGCCGATGATTTATGGTTGCATGAATTTATTGAAACAATTAAACGCCTCAATCAGATCTTGCTGAGTATTTGCGAATTAATTACCCGTGGACTCGATCACATCACCGAAGAAAACAATAACCCCATCATAGTAGAAACAAATCAAATTCTCAATGGTTTGGAAAATGACTGTCGCATCCTACAGGAATTCACTCATATAGATGCTTACGACAAAGAAAAAGTTTTTTGGCTATCACAACGCAAAGACCACCAGGATAATTTCTCACTCACCCTCCACATTTCGCCCTTGAGCATTGCCAAAGAATTATCCTCGTCTTTATACAGTCATTTCAAAACAGTGGTCTGTACCTCCGCAACACTCAGCATAAAAAATAGCTTTGATTATTGGGGAAATCGTGTGGGTTTGCAATATCTGAGTTCTGAACGCTACGAAGTTGATGTTTTCGCCTCCCCCTTTGATCATGAACAAAGAGTTTTACTCGCCGTTCCTGAAGATGCCCCCCTGCCCTCCAACCAAGAAGAGTTTTATCCCTTCGTCCAACAGCAGATTTTGGCCGTAGTAGAGCAAAGTCGAGGTCGCGCGCTCGTCCTCTTCACATCCTATCATATGTTAAAAGCGACATACGAAGCAGTCATTGACGAATTTGTCAAACTCAATATCCCCTTATATTATCAGGGACAAGACGATAAAAACAAATTGCTCTCAAAATTTAAGACAGAAACCAGTAGCGTTCTCTTTGCCACAGGATCTTTCTGGGAAGGCATAGATGCACCAGGCGAAACCCTCTCCACAACTATTATATGCAAACTGCCATTCGCACCGCCCAATCATCCCGTACTCCAAGCTCGCTATAAACTCCTCGAAGCATCCAATCGATCCGCCTTCTTTGAAATTAGTGTGCCCGAAGCCATCATGAAATTTCGCCAAGGTTGCGGCAGACTCATGCGCAGTGAAAATGACAGAGGTGTTCTTTATATTCTTGACAGCAGACTGACGCAAAAAAATTATGGACGACTATTTATAGAGTCCTTACCTCCCATGCAGTATTTTTTTGATTCTTCTGAACAAATCACACTAAAAATAAAAAAATTCTTAACTTATGAGCAAGCCACCACCGAAAATGAAAATGAAGTAAGATAATTGTTCTTGTTTTTACTCATTAAAATTAATTTATAACAAAAAATAAATTGACAACTAATAAAGAAAAAACTAGAATGAAAAACGATACTTAATTGTAAATTAATTTTTAAGGAAAAAAATTCAGGCTTTCTCATGAAAAATGAGAGACGTATCTGGAAGGAGTAATAAAATGCACAAATCGATAATATGGACGTTGATGTTGACTATGGTTATACCTGTCTTTCCCGTCAGTAACACGTTGATTGATTTTTCAACTTTAGCGCAGAGAGATAATGCCGCAGGCACTCAAAATGCAGCAACATATAGGGATTTCAGCGAAAATGCTGGTCTAGGATATACTGATGATGAATTGTCACAAATGAATACATCATTATATCTTGAGAACTGGAGAGTTGAATTAAACTCATCTAGTAACTTTGTACCAAATACTAGAGAATCACAAGTGGCAGTTGCTCCAGTAGCACAAACTTCTCGTCTCTTTGCTGGTGACAATGTCTTGGGTGTAAGAGTAAACTATCCTGTAGGAAGATTCAATTCATACGGAACAGTTGTACCTCCTTTTAGAATCCCTGGCTATAATCCCACAGGTGGTGCAGAAGGTGAAACTTTTGTAGGAAACGGTCTATTAGAGAACGTTGGTACAATTAAAGCGATTAAAGTTAATATTAACGGTCGTCAATACCCTGTCAAACTCATCGTTGTTTTTAGAGATGCTGACTACAATGAGCAATATGTTGATTTCGGTATGGTAGATTTCAAAAGCTGGAGTGAAGTTGAATGGCTTAATCCTAATTATCTTCAAGATGTTAGAAAAAGAGAGCTCAAACGAAACTTCCTTTATCCACAGAATGATCCTAGAACTTCTACTCTAGTTTTAGATAGAATTTTATTCTTCAGAAATGCTGAATACGGTGATGAAGTGACTGATTTTGTCGCTTACCTAAAAGACATAACTGTTGTTTATGACTTAGCTGTTAACCCTTCATTAGTAGATATTGATGATGAAGCAATATGGGGAATAGCCGAAACTAAACAAAAACAACGTGAACAAGAAGAAAGTCGTCTTCTTGGTGCTCGACAAATTTTAGAATTTATTGAATCCCAAAAACTCGATCAAAGCACAGATGAAGCTGGAAATATTATTGATACTCAGCAGCAAGCTCTTCCTGCTGCAGCAGCAGCAGATCCAGCAGCAGCAGCAGATCCAGCAGCAGCTCAATAAGAACAATAGTCTTCGAGAAGAAAACTATCGAGGGAAACCTCCACCGAGTTTGGTGGAGGTTTTTTATTTGGAAAAATGAAAGCTATTTATTCTGTTACAGAACTCAACCAAGAACTCAAAACCATCTTAGAGTTAACATATAAAGAGATTCAAATCAAAGGTGAAATTTCAGGTTTCAGTCGTTCAAGTGCTGGACACTGCTATTTTAATCTTATAGAAAAAAACTCCTTACTCAGAGCCGTTTTATTCAAAAACCGAAACCTAGCCAATTCATCAAATCTTGTAGATGGCACACAAGTTACTGTCACAGGAAGTCTTACTTTATACGAAAAATCAGGTTCTTATCAAATTATTGTTAAAAATGTCGTTGCTTCTGGCTTAGGCGATCAACTACAAATATTTGAAGAACTCAAAAAGAAACTTCAACAACGTGGTATCTTTGATGAAAGTCGTAAAAAAAACATACCCATACTGCTGAATAGAGTTGCCATAATAACATCCCCCACTGGTGCGGTTATTAGAGATATTTTAAGCACTTTAAAGAAGCGGCAGACGGTCGCTCACATCCGTATATTCCCCGCTCCCGTACAAGGCATGAATGCCGCACAAAAAATAACCCAACACATTGAATACATTAATCAGCATCAGTTAAGTGATGTTATCATCCTCGCTCGTGGTGGTGGAAGCATAGAAGACCTTATGCCCTTCTCTGAAGAAATCCTTGTTATGGCTGTCGCAAACTCAGAAATACCCATTATCTCAGGAGTGGGACATGAAACAGATTTTTCATTAGCCGACTTTGCTGCAGACTTAAGGGTTTCCACCCCTACCGCTGCCGCTGAGATCGTGTCTCAAACAAGTATTAATTTACAGGAAAAATTAAATCGCACAAAAGAAATAACTAAAATCATGCTCAATGCAAAGCTGACTCAAATAAAACAACAATTACAGATTAGCAGTCAAAAGGTTCTCAAAGAAAAGCTCGAAAACCAGTTAGATTTATATAAGTACACTATTGATAGAACCAAAGAAGATATTTTACAAAAACTATATTCTCTCCTTCACAACAAAAAACATCAAGTATCACTCATTAATGAACGCATAGCAGCCAATTCCCCGACCACATTATTAAAACAAGGCTATGTAAAAGTAAAAGATGACAATGGAGATTATATTAACAGTATCAAAGATGTTCCCCTAAATAAACGTTTGACTTTATCACTCATTGACGGTAAAATTATAGTAGAGGCCAAGGAAAAGGTAGATTACGATGCAAACATTTGAAGAAAAGCTAGAAGAATTAGAACACATTAGCGAGGAATTCCAAGTCGGAAATCTAGACATAGAAATGGCCCTCAAAAAATTTGAAAAAGCCATGGTTTTAACAAAAACCTTAGAAAAGCAACTTGCTCAAATTGAAGAAAAAATTGAAGTACTCACAAATACAACTGAAATAGAACAGAACAAAGATCAGAAAGCACAATTTGAATTATTTGATCTTGATAATTAAGGATATAAAAAATGATAATTGATAAAGCCAAATTACTCGAATTAGCCAAGGATGCCTGCTTGCATTCTTATGCAAAATATTCTCAGTTTAGAGTAGGCGCAGCACTATTATGTGCAGACGGAGATATCATATCTGGCTCTAACGTCGAGAACCGCTCATTTGGACTCACTATTTGTGCCGAAAGAAGCGCTATTGTTTCGGCTTTGAGTCAGGGCAAAAAAAAATTCACCGCCCTAGCCCTTTATTGCCTTGATGCCCAACAATTCACTCCTCCTTGTGGTGCTTGTCGACAAGTCATTAGCGAGTTTGTTCCCCCCGAATTCCCCATTTATATCGCCTGTAAAACCGAACAACGTGATCTCTCTATGGGTGAACTCTTCCCTTATGATTCTTTACACGAATTAGTGACTTAAATCCTTATGATAGATTTAGAAGAAGTAAAAAAAGCACAACATAACTTATCTGATATTCTCTCCGTAACATCGCTTGATTACTCTGAAAATTACTCTAAACGTTACGACTGTAATATTTTTTTCAAGCGAGAAGATACTCAGCCCGTACGTTCTTATAAAATTAGAGGTGCCTACAATAGAATGAGCAACCTCAATAAAGCCGAACGAGCCCAA
This sequence comes from uncultured Spirochaetales bacterium, assembly GCA_964425555.1. Lineage (GTDB taxonomy): Bacteria > Spirochaetota > Spirochaetia > SP-2023 > CAYRNA01 > CAYRNA01. The sequence goes on along the minus strand of CAYRNA010000011.1, from coordinate 18,911 downwards.
AATATTGTTTGTGCCAGTGCAGGAAATCATGCCCAAGGCGTCGCCTATTGTTGCGCTTACTTGCAAATCATAGGTCATATTTTCATGCCCGTCTCTACACCTAAGCAAAAAATTAAACAGGTCAAACGCTTCGGTAAAGAATTCATTACCATACACCTTGTTGGCAACACTTTTGACGATGCAGAACAACAAGCTCTGGCATTTTGCAAACAACAGAATGCTGTCTACATCTCCCCTTTTGATCATAAGCATATTATCGCAGGACAAGGCACGACCGCACTCGAAATAATTTTTCAAATGGATAAATCTATTGATTATATATGTGTTCCTCTCGGTGGTGGTGGATTGGCTTCTGGCATTATTAGTGTTTTCAAGCGACTCTCTCCGCAAACAAAAATTATCGCCTTCGAACCCAAAGGAGCACCTTCTTTCACGGAATCCAAGAAGGCTGGCAAAAATATTAAATTAGCAGAAATTGATAAATTTGTGGACGGTGCCGCCGTGCAACAAATGGGAGCCTTGACATTTTCAATTTGCCAAGACAACCTCGACGAAGTCCATCTGATAGAAGAAGGACAAATTTGCAATGACATTGTACGCCTTTACGAAGAAGAAGCCATTGTTGCCGAACCTGCTGGAGCCCTTGCAATCTCTGGATTAGACAAGATCAAAGATCAAATCAAAGGCAAAAATGTAGTCTGTATACTTTCTGGTGGCAATAATGATATTACAAGAATGGAAGAAATTAAAGAAAAATCTTTTATCTATGAAGGTCTCAGACATTACTACATACTCAAAATGACACAGCAACCTGGGGCCTTACGTGACTTAATCAATAACTGCCTAGGACCCAACGACGATATTGTTTTTTTTCAGTATACCAAGAAAAATTCCCGTGAAAAGGGCTACATTATGGTAGGTATAGACCTTGTTTCCAAGGATGATTTCCCTGCTTTGCACAAAAAACTGACACAGCAAAATTTTGTGTACGAATACCTCAATGAAAATCACGGTCTCTTAGAATATTTACTCTAAACACTCCCTCCACACTTTTACTGAGAGAAAAAACACTGTTTATTTATCAACACGGCTAAATCCTTGATTTTTTTAAGATGGAAGTCTATACTTTACATATCTTTATAAAAAAGGTGGTGATGACTTATCGCAAGAATTGAATTAGCTATTGATGAACCGCTTGAAAAAGCAATTAAAAAGTTCAAACGCATGGTTGAGAAGGAAGGTATTATTCGTGAAGTAAAACAACGTGAATACTACGAAAAACCTTCAATTATTCGTAATCGCAAGCGTCAAGCAACGATACGTAAGCAATTACGTAAAATACGAAAATTACAAAGCACTATACACAATAGTTAGAGCCTTTGCACATAAAAAAAGCCATTAGTTAACTAATGGCTTTTTTTGTATCTAAGCGATATGTCTAGTCTTCAGCCATATCAGAAAAATATTTAGGATAATCAACAACTTGAGGTTTGCGGTAAGCGTTTTTTCTCACCTCTTTCTCTTGTTTAATCACATCTTGTTTAGTTGCACCTGTCACCCAGATTTGTAACAACATAACACCCGCCGAAGTCATATCGTCTTGAGTCAACACATCTGTGGTTTTTCTAACGTAACGTACAATATTACCTTTCTCTTCTAGAGACTTGATGTAGCTATAATCAATAATATCACTGGTTTTACCCATTTCTTTTGCCGTTAACAAAACTTCCAAAGTATAATTAAAACTTTCATTATTACGCCATTTTTGCCATGGAGTATCACTGCTCACTTTTTCGTCCGCAGCTAAATGAAAGTTATCGCTAAACAATGAATTATTACTACAGAACTTATAGTTATAATGATAATTATGCGCCGCACGGGGATTAATTTCTGTCAAAGTAATGCGCCCATCAGGGAAGATCCAAAACTCTATATTGAAGAATTGGTTCACATAACCCAAATCAATCAACTTGGACATGTAATCTGTAATCCATGCATCTATTTTATCTGCCATGGTATGATCGATAGAAATAGTAGGAGTAACATAGCCAAGTGCTTGATGATTAGGGAAGTAAACTTCCTCTGTTAAAGCATAATGCACCAAGTTACCAGAACTGTCAACAAAACCTTCATAGCAATATTCTACCGCTTGCATCATATCGACCAAATGCTCAGCAATAAAAGGTGGTATCACCTTGGGCAAATCTTTAGGATCAATGCCTTTACTAAAATTTTCGATATTATAAGCGATTTCTTCTTGCAAAGGTTTATCGCCTCTATATTCATCCAAAACACGAGTTAATTCTTCGGGAGTTTCTATTTTAAAGATTCCACGTCCCAAAGATAAAGACGTATTTTTAAGCATAAATGGCCATTCTTTAATCTTGGCAATAATCTCTTCATTCGTTTCAGTCAAAGGATCAACCCAGTCAAAATATTTTGCATCGGTCTCAAGAGTACGCATCAAATACTTATTCATGCAGTATAAAAACGCTAGATTATCAGGAGCTTTATGTCCCAAACCTCTGTTGATTAAAATATGATTGAAGGCATCTTTTTGAGCAAAACCACCAACAGATTTAATTCCATTATCCTTACAAAACTTTACCGTTTCAGCAACTTCTTCGGGAGCCCAACCTTTAGGCTGAACCGTAACAATTTCCATTGTTTCTTGCATTTCTTCAATCGCTTTTTTAAAATACGGTTGTGGAGATAAAATCCCAAATTTTTCTTTAGACATAATCAATCCCTTTATATTTATATGTTTATAATTTGTTGTAATTATACCACATTAGAAGATAATAGTATATAGATATTTTTTTAAAAATTGGAATTGCAGAATATCATTTGATTTTTTATAATTCTTGAATTATTTTTGTAAAAGAAGAGAGAGAAAGTATGAAAAAAATAGCCCTTGCCTTTGATTCATTCAAAGAAAGTTTAACATCCCTAGAAATAGCCCATGCCGTTGAAAAAGGCATAAAAGAGATATTACCGCAGGTCGAAATCATCAAAATCCCCATGGCAGATGGTGGCGAAGGCACCACAGAAACCATGCTCTTCGCTCTCAATGGTAAAAAGACATATGTCTCCGTTGCAGACCCTCTTTATAGAAAAAGAGAAGCTTACTATGCGCAGAGTCACGATAAGCAAACCGCTTTTATAGAAATGGCTCAGGCCTCGGGTTTAGAGTTGCTTCCCCTAGAAGAACGTAATCCGCTTTACACCACAACTTATGGAACAGGCGAAATGATAATCCATGCCCTCGAACAAGGATGTCGATCTCTGATTATAGGCATAGGAGGCAGTGCGACCAACGATGGCGGTATGGGTATGTTGGCAGCACTAGGCGTGCAGTTCCTCGATGCGAACAACAAAGTCCTTGAACCACACGGTGCAAACCTCATCCATATTGAGCATATTGATAACACCAACATACACCCTCTTGTCCAAGAGGCGACATTTCGTATTTGCTGCGATGTCAACAATCCCCTCTACGGCGAACAAGGTGCTGCCTACATTTTTGGTCCACAAAAAGGGGCAAGCCCAGCCATAGTTAAAGAACTCGATGAAGGCCTACGCCATTATGCGAAAGTAGTCTACGATACTTGGGGTATAGATTTAAGTACTCTCGCTGGAGCTGGTGCGGCAGGAGGTCTGGGTGGCGGCTTTGTCGTCCTTGGTGCCTCATTAGAGCCTGGTGAACAACTTATTACTGAAATCTTGCATCTTAAAGAACGACTCCAAGGCGTTGACTGCGTTTTCACAGGAGAAGGTCGCCTCGATTATCAGAGTCGCTTTGGCAAAACACCTACAATCGTTGCCAAAGAAGCCAAAGCCGCCAAGGTGCCTCTCGTGATTGCTTTATGCGGAAGCTTGGGCAAAGATTTTGAGGAAGTTCATGAATGCGGTATAGATTCTTGTTTCTCTATTCTCACAAATATTCTCACTCTGGAAGAGGCTCTCTCGCCCGCACAAACAGCGAAAAGCCTCACTGAAAGTACAAGACAAATCATGCGTCTCTTAATGAGAAAATAGAGCTTAAATTTCTAGAAAATCTAAGGTTTTCTGGACGACATTATTCAGGGCCTGATAAGTACTGGCTTGTCTCAAACTCACATAAGGGGTTTGCTTTTCGACCTCTACCGTGACACCTCTAATGACAATGCGTTCGCCGCTGCCACCACTAATAAAAGTACCATCCGCAGAAAAATAGCCGCTGCCATCTGTAGTATCAAAGCGTAAAGGATATTCTATAGACGATTTAAAGAGTTCTTGAAGCAAAAATCTTTTAGTTTGTAAACCTTCAGGTTGATTTCTAGGCGGTTCCAAGGCAATGCGTTCCAATATTTCCATCATTCTTACCACGGAATATTGCAAATCGACACTACTGCTTTCGAGCTTATTAGGCACCACAATGGGCGATTCTACTTCATTCACTTCTTCAAAAAGGAAATATACACCGTCATCTGACTCAATCTTACTTCCTTTTACGGGAAGGAAAAGCTTAATTTTTTGACTCACATCAAAATTAAAAGAATCGATGCGTATTTCGGGGCTAACAATATAGCCATCTAATGTGCTGACTTTTCTATCAAGATTGAGCGTAAATTGCCCGCTACGGGTATAGAGATAGCTATCATTAATCTCATCGTAAACACGAAAAAAGCCTTCACCAATAATAGCCGTATCCAAGGCATTGGTTGTATTGACCAGCTGACCTTGAGTCAAATCATCTGCCTTGGTCATCTCTCTATAATCTTTTTTATAACCAAATTTATAAAACGATCTTAAATCTTGCAATAATACATCGTATTCATCATAAGCAATATCTTCTGCCGCGGCATTGAGTGTAGACAACAACGCAACGGAAAAAAACACAATGCCAACAAATTTAATCTTCATATAAGTCATCCTATTCTACAAACTATTCATATCTACATTACTATTAAAGTAATATTTTAAGAGTCTAGTTTCTCATTTATTTGTTCTAACTGTTCTACTAAAGTATCTTTAAAAATTAAATTGATAGAACGTCCTTCCACTGATTCGATGAGATTAAGGCGTGCGACTATGGGTGTAAAGAAAAAGCCTAAATCATAATTATGCGACTGGAGAAATGTCAAATGCGCTCTCATCATCTCTTCATTTAATTCTTGACTAGGGTCTCTGTTAAAATAATAATGAGTTTTCTGTAACCATTGAGATTCATCTATTGTAACTGAAAAATTTATAAATTTATCAGGAGATTGGCTCTCCAAACGCTCTATAGTCACGTTCTCCTTTTGCTCACCCAAATTTAAGCGAATAAGCTCCCTTAAAATAGGTAAGATGTCCTCTTCGTGTCCCGATAAATATTTATCAAGCAGCTTGTTACTAAAAATATCTGAATTCCTAGCAAACAAATCTTCTACATCTTTATAAGATGAATCAGTGTCAATGATTTCCTTCAAACACTCCTGAGCTTCGTCATATTTTCGCCTATTAATATATTGACGCGCTAACAAATATCTAAGCTCTAGCGCATCTTCCCCAGCATTTGCAGGAAGAATACTCCTGACTTCTTCTAAAATAGAGCGCGCACCATCTTGATTGCCATTGCGTGCGTAAACCTTACCTAGCAAAATAGCAACAGGACCAGCCCATTTTCTCTTTTGCTGCAAAGGTGCCAAAAAGTTGATAAAATCAAAATTATTTCGAGATGATTGAAAAAGCGAACTTGCATAAGCAAATTTTACATCATCTTCCAAATAATAAGGAATATCCTCTTTGAGAGATTTTTTTAATATTGTATGTGCCTTGCTCAAGAGTAGAGTCTTAAAATAGCAGAGACCTAAATATATTTCTGCTCTAAATCTATAAGCATAATTTTTCCCCACATCACGAAAAATCTTGACCGCCTGCCCATAATCTTTTTTCTTGAAAAGGATCTCGCCTTGGGCAAAGTAATAAGCATCGGTTTTGCCCACAAAAGGTTCTATAGTAGCGAGTGTTCTTACAGCAGTGTCTATGTCGTCTTCAATCAATAAAATTTCTATGTACTTTAAGGCATAAGAGGAATAGCGTCCATCAGTTAAAAACTCGGGATATAATGCTGCACGATACAATAATTCTTTCAGTTCATCATGTGTAATATTGGTGTTCATTCCAGCATCAATAGCCGTAATCAAACTACCAAATGCCATATCTTTATCCCCTGTGGAGGCTTTAGAATTAAAAATATTTTTCTTAGATTTCCAGTCTTCTGGAAGACCTTTCTTAAAAATAAAGAAATTTAGTGCAAATATAAATATTGCGATATAAACGATGCCAGCACCAAGGAGGAGGAGAAAGGAGAGATCGACTACCATAAGTTTGTACTACACCGAATTATATATTCATACACAAATAAAATCATATTATTATATCCTCTCTTTTTTATTTTACGGCACATTTAGCAATCTAAAAGACATAAAAAATTGATTGACAATATTTATTAACATGTATAACATATCCTATATGTAAATTTCAATAATAAATAATATTAAAACCACTTGGTACTATACATAAATAGCATAACTATTCTGACTATCAATCTAGGGAGTCTCCACAAATGATACCTGCCTTGCAAAGAACAGTATTTAACCAATACAAAAACGACGGATTCATAGCTCAAAGAAAAACTCGCCTTCTCCTTGATACCTCATTTCTCTTTGGTTTCTTTGCTACTCTTATGAGCATAGTATATATAAGCAGAGGCATAGTATTTACTACGGGATTCATTATTATTGGGTTGGCATTGGCCATGCCTATTGTTGTATTTATATTGCTGAAAGCAAAACACCACCAACTTGCCATTGCCATAACACTCATTCTTGCCGTCTTCTTACTAGGTTTTGTCGAGTTCGCGATAGTCACAAACGCTCCTGAAGATTATAGAGTTTTTCTTTTTGTAATTGCCCTATTAACCCTGACTTCTGTGATGGTGTTGATTGCGACTCATGTCATGCATTTGATTTGTTTTTGCATAGCCTCTATAATTCTTTCCATCTTGACTTATATGTATCTCAATTCATTGGGAACAGAAGAACATCTTGCAGACTTTATTACCGCATGTATCTTTATTCTGATGAACTCTTACCTGGGTATTTCAACATTACGGTTACTAGACAATTTACTGCGGCATGCGTCCATCAAAGAAAAACAAAACATGGATCTCATCAATAGATTGGATACAATGTTAGAGAAATATCAGGATGATTTTTCAACTGTAGGCGCAGAATTGAGCAAATCAACTACAAGCACTTTAAATTCTGTCAATGATGTCAATATTATCGTAGAGCAAACTGATCAAGGACTGCGTTCCTTTTTAGATCTTATTCAATCATCCAAAGGTCAGATTCAACTGCTTGGTAGCCTCAACAAAACAAATCAAGAACAAATCACCCAGTTGTCCAATGCCACAGAACAAACCTCCAGTTCTATAGAAGAAATGGCACAGTCATTGCAATCGCATATGAAAACTTCGCAGCAAAGAATTTCTCTCTTAGAAAACCTCTTAGACCACAGTCAAAATTCAAAAGACAAGATAGAACAAGTCAGCAGTCAAATCAGTCTTATGAGCAATCATTTTGATGATGTCATTGAAAGTACAGGCTCTATCACGGACATAGCCAAGCGAACAAATTTACTGGCGATTAATGCCTCGATAGAAGCCGCTCACGCTGGCGAAGCGGGTCGTGGTTTTGCCATTGTTGCCTCAGAAGTGAGGTCTCTTGCCACGGAATCCGATGCAAAAAGCGAAGATATAAAGCACAATCTCATCTTGAATAAAGAACAAATACAGAAAACGGTTATTCTCAATAAAGATAGTGAATATTCATTCAATGAAATATACAGTGAACTCAAAAAAACGGTCGAGTCCCTCAAGCAAATGCTCATGAGCTTTGGAGAAATGAATGATGCATCGGCGCAAATTACACAAGCGGTGCATTCGCTTGTTGAATCTTTGACCAAAGCGTCCAAGAGCACACGATCTCTCAGCACGGAATTAATTAGCTTTGACCAAAACTATGAGAAAATCACCAATTTATTAGATAGTGTGCATGAGAATCAGAATAATCTCAAAAAGTCATTTCCTAACATCTTGGAAGAAACTCATCAGGTCAATAGAATCAATACAAAAAACGATGCTATTATCACCAAGCTCAAACAAGATGTCAGTAATATTAAAACAAATACAAAAGATTTAAACTAGAAAACATTTCTAGATCAATCTCAGAAGCACTGTTAGTCTTCCATTTTAGCCATTTGTACACCGTGATGGCTATCACCTTTTTGATGCACTCTCATGTGTTTTTCACTTGATCTTCGTACACATTTTACCAGTTTTTCAACAATCTTTTCTATACCTTTATAAAGTACCGTTTCCCGTTGCACGTGAAAATGATCTTTCTCGCCCCACTTGAAATGAAGATCCAACTTAAGATCAAAACTCTCATCTGAATTTTGCTCTATCTTGAAACTGATATCTTGTATACAGTCTTCGTGATGAACGCATTCTAACTTAGAATGAATGAACTCTTTAGTTGTCTCTGAAACAGAATAATGGACGCCTGATATATTTATGATCATATTATTACCTCTCACAATGTACGGTTTATGAATTACATTTCTAGATTATTTATATATTTACTGACGGTTCTCCTTGCAATGGAGATACCTTTCTTTTCTAACGCTTCACTAATCATAAGCGCCGATAATTTCTTCCTCCCATTATAATTTTTAACAATTGTTTTTATTTCTTCTGTGATAGCGTATTGTGTTTTTCCATCTTTGCCCGAGCTCCCCGAAAAAAAGAATTTTAATTCAAAGAGTCCCCATTCGCACCGTAAATACTTACCTCTTGTTGCTCGAGAAATGGTTGAATCCACATAAGCAATATCCTTGCCAATATCATTTAAGTGCAGAGGTTGCAGATCGCTCTTTTTACCAGAGAGAAAGTATTTTCTTTGCCTTATTACAATTTGATCCGCAACACGCTTTATCGTCTTATTACACATCTCAACTTCTTGGCAAAACCTTTCGGCTTTATTGGTTATATTCCGCAAATAGATCTGTGTATTATCTTTTTCATTTTGGTTCAACAATTTCTTATAATCAGGAGATACTTTAAGAATAGAGCGACCATTAAGGTGCGCAATTAATTTATCCCCTTCTCTCTCTACAACAATATCGGGAGTGATAAAACCTGCTTTCATCTTGTTGTGTAATTGCCCCGGAAACTCTATCAGATTGCGTAAATAGATGAAAACGGCTTCCAAATCATCATGAGCTATGCCCAGTTTTTCTTGTACATAGCTCTCTACTTTTTTATGTTTTTGCAACTCTGGCTTCATAGACATGCAAAATCTTAAGAATGCTACGGTAAACTCGGGAACAGGGTGACCAGATTCTATATCGAGTAAAGTTTGTTCAAGTAAACTTTCATAAGAGTTAGAACAATAGCATCCTACAGGACTGAGTTGACGGAGTGTTGGCAACAATAAATGGGCAATTGCTCTATCTTTTTCATTGTCATACAAAGCGTCGATATCTTCTACAAGAAAACCATTAGAGTCTAAGGTTGTCGTTAATTCTTCAGCAATTTTTTTGGAATGAGCATCCCAATCCAATATATTAATTTGCGATAAAAGATATTCGTTTAAACCTCCCGCGTCGCTTTCTATATTTTCAAAAGGAAATTCAGAAGACGAATGAAATATTTCTCCAGGAATAGATCTCTCATCCGTCGATTTTGCAAGTTCTTCATCCAAACTGAGACTGGAATCATCTTCTTCTAATTCTAATGCAGGGTTTTCTAAAACTTCTTCTTTTATTCTTTCTTCAAAATCGAGTAGAGGTAGAGACATGAGTTTTTGAGAGTTAATCAATGTCTGACTTAGTCCCTGTGTTTGAACTAACTTATTTGACTGACTCTGTCCCAGTTGTAAAGACATGTAAATGATCCTCCACCTGCTATTAAGTTTATATCAGATTACAGGAAAAGTAAAGTTTTATTTGTTATACCGCAAAATAAAAACGCATCTTCTTTGCTATGTGCAAAGTATCAAGGTTTTCTATTTACTCAAAATAGAGTTGTAAAATCAACACAATAAAATTGTGAAAAGTGTGTAAAAAAATGAGATTCCACAAGGGTCTATCTTTGAACATATATTTCAAATCAGAATCGTTTTCATCGTCATATTTCTCGCTCTTATGGCAATAATAAATAAGAAAACTGATGCCCGTCACATAGGCATAAAGAACAGCTAAAAGCCCCTGATAATAATGTGGGAGGGCAAATAACAGGTTAAAAAGCAATAAAACCCACAGTCCTATATTCAGCTTTCTGACAATGCAAACCATCATTTTCCTAAAAAAAAACTCTTCGCTTAATGCCACAACAAAACAAAATAACAGCAATTGTCCCCAGTTCATTTCATTAACGAAAATGATCATGCTTTCAGGCTGAATACCAATAAAATTGACTATCAAAATGGCTGAAATCAAAAGGGCTACGAGAGCAAAAAAAGAAAGTGAGAGTTTGTCAAACCAACCTTTTTTAGACCAAGTTATTTCTCTTTTTTGCGAAGATTTCCTTACATATAGAAGGAAAATAAAAACAATGATTAATATCAAAAAAGTAGTTATCGCTGTCAATTGCAAGGTTTGCAAAGAAAGGACAATAGTATTTTGCGATGCGTTTGTGAGCACTATGCCATAAAAAAAATACCACAGTAATAACAATATGAGAATAATAATACCACGGTATACAGTGGTGCTTGCAAAAAATTTATGCATGGTATGTAAACATCATTATTTTCTAGCATCCCAATAGTCAATATATTCTTTGAGATGAATTATATTGTTGCGATAAAGGTCATCATACACTTGCGACATCCACTGATAATCTTCTTGTGTATCCATCGTGCATTGAATATCAGGGCGACAAAAAACAGGCTCAGCGTCATAATATTTCACCTGAAATAATTCGGGGTGATTATACAAATACGGACTGGCGTGCTCACGATCATAATCGCTACTCGCCTGCGCATGAGCTATCTCTAAGGCTTTTACTCTCACAATTTCCACGCCCGACCCCAAGGGCAAGTCTTTAAACGCCGAAAAATCATTACCGTCAGCTAAATGGCTATGCAATAAGTCAACAGCCAAAGCGGCACTTGTCAGTGGATTGTCACCTGTGGCTCTGATGTAGTGTTCAAGTTGAAAATGCTGAGATGCGTCATAATATCGTTGCAAAAGATTCTCTGCATTCCCGCCAAAAATCTCAAACTGCATTTCATCGGCAATGGGTTTCAGGGTGGAAAGATCAGTGCTGGGGCAAATTAAAGCGCAATGACCGAGCTTCTCTTGTAGCGGTGACAGGGATTGCATAACACGGTAAATACTAGGCTGACCAGCGAGGGGAAGTAGGGCTTTTTGTTTGAGTCTGGATGACTCCAATCTTACTTGAACCAAGAGACCAATATTGAGACCTGTATTTGAAAAATATTTTTTTTGCATTAACTTCTATCAATCAAATTAAAACAAAATTGAACGTGAAATATAAGACGTTAGAATGACCGTCATCGGTCCAATAAACATGGACATGGTGATCATAATACTAATGGGATGCAATAAACGGTTGCGATACCAAGCTCGCCATGAACGCAGATCACGAGATAGATTCACGAGATCAATGGTTCTCAAGGGGCGTTGCACGGCTTGTAAAAACATCGCCACCATACCCGTATTGAGACCTGGAACAGCCAAGGAAAAAGGTGTTGCAAAAATAGAAATAATCACAATAGAAAACGTCGTTCTCGCCACCAGACTACTGACCAAACCCGTACTTCCCATCACCACTGCCCATAAGAGCGACACATTTTTGATCTCTTCAAAATTAAACCGAGTAACGAGGCGATAGCCTACAAGTGCAAAAAATAAGATCATAGCCCCAAGGTACACAAATTTCAAATTGGAGATCTTAGTCTTCGCTTCCATAGGTAATATTTTTTTTATTTCTCCACCGTCAACATACTGTTTATCCAAGATATCGAGCTGTTTTTGCGTTTCAAGAGAATAGTGAAAGACGCTTTTCTCTTCTTTTTTCGCAAGAGAACTCTCTTTTTCTTGTTGAAGGTAAGCATACCAGTTAAGATAAAATGCTTCTATTCGCTTTTTAAGCGCCCCAGACTTCGTCGCTAAAGCAGAGAGCACCAATCCCATACATCCCTTTGTTTTCAATACGTGACACTGAGATTCACTGAAATGTTTGCGTCGCAGAGTGTAGCGAAAAACAAGCACGAAAAAACGTATTTTATCTATCAGTGATGCGCCTTTGCTGAGATAACTCACCAAGGTGGACAATGACGGGAAAGTGCTTGTAATATTATTATGCAAAGGGCTAAGTTCTGATTCGAGCAATGCTATTCCCTGTTCTGCTGCAACGTTTCTCACATTGACTAAACAGGTTAAAAAAAGCATGTAAGTAGAGCCTTGATCGCGTATGCTTTGCAGTAAATTTAATTGCTGTAACGGTGCCTCGCTTTCATCCAAATCAAACCACATTTCTTGAGGTAAATCTGTATAAATTTTCTTGCTGAAAGAAGGAGCATCAAAATCTGGATTAAGAAAAGCGAGCGTCGGCATTATAACAATCCAAGCTCTAGTCTCGCTGCTTCGCTCATATTGTCATATCCCCACGGCGGGTCAAAAACCATATTCACCGTGCAGTCATTAATTTCTTCAAGAGAAAGGGTGCGCTCTCTAATTTCTGCGACCATCACGCTTCCCATTCCACAACCCGGTGCGGTGAGCGTCATGTCGACAAATACATCAAATTTCCCCTCTGCTTCTGCGGCTTTCACCTCGCACTTGTAAATGAGACCCAGCTCAACAATGTTCACAGGTATTTCGGGATCGTAGCAATTGTACAACACGTGCCACACCTTTTCTTCTAAGGTTGCGCCCGCTGGCAGAGTCACAAAAACATCCGCTGGCTCCAAGTGCAGAGAGTCCGCATCTTTGCCGTCAATACGGGCCAAATTACCCGCAAAAAGAATGGTATAACTGCTACCAAGAGATTGCATCAAAGTCACCTCTGTACCTTCTTTAAGCATAAAAGGAACTCCCGCAGGAATTAAAATAGCATCGGTATCTCTCGTCAAAAAGATATTTTCAACTTTATCATCGTGTTTCGCTAATTCACTCATTTCTTCACCTCGTTTCCCTCTAAGGAACTCCAAATTGCTTCTAGACTATGCCACGCCAAGGTCGCACATTTTACGCGCATAGGAAATCTATACACACCAGATAACGCCAGTAGCTTACCCAATAATTCTTCATCTTCAGGCGAAAATTCACCCGTGCGCGCAAGGCCCAAAAAAGCTTCCTTGATACGCGTTCCTTCTTCTTGAGTTTTGCCCTTCAAAAGAGTCGTCATTAAAGACGCTGACGCCATAGAAATCGCACAGCCCTGCCCTGTAAATGACAAATCTTCTATGGTGTCACTTTCTTGTTTGAGATAAACCGTATAATGGTCACCGCACATAGGGTTAAAGGCTTCGTCACTGCCCGTTGCGTCATCCATTTCTCGGTGATTTTTGGGGTGACGACCATGGTCTATAATGAGATTTTGGTATAAATCATCCACATCTTGCATAATGTTTCCTTTTGTTAGCCTGTGCCTAGCGTATTTTGTGCGAAATAAAGCGCATCGACTAAACCATCAATATCTTGTTCATTATTATAACAACCCAAAGAAACTCTCGTCAGAGAATTCACTTTAAACGCTTTCAATAAAGGCAAAGCGCAACTGTGCCCTGGCCTGACAGCCACAGAATTCATACTCAGCAGAGACGCAACGTCGTGGGGATGTATGGTTTCTATCGCAAATGAAAAGACGCCATTTCTGTGCGAGGCATCACCCAAGATGTTGAGGAAATCTATCTGTTTCAAGCGGTCAAAAGCGTAGGCTGACAATTGTTGTTCGTGTTCTTGTATATTGTCCATGCCTATCTCTTCAAGGAAATCAACGGCTTCGCCTAAAGCAATAGCATCGGCGATGGAGGGCGTCCCCGCTTCAAGGAGCATGGGGAAGCGCTGGAAAGATGATTTTTCAACGCTCACATCTTTGACAATTCCGCCGCCCACTTGATAAGGGTGCATGCCTTTGTGTAACGCTTCACGCACATAAAGTCCGCCTATTCCGCAAGGCCCATACATTTTGTGTCCCGAAAATGCAAAAAAATCACAGCCCATTTCTACAAGATTAATGGGTAAATGAGCAACGGATTGTGCGCCGTCGACTATGGTATAAATCCCCAACTTTTTGGCTCTGTGGCACAGTGTTTCGACATCATTCACCGTACCCAACACATTGGAAACGTGCGTCACCGCAAACAGCAAAACCTCGTCATTTAAATGCTGATGAAGATAATCTAAATCGAGTTCACCCAAACTGTTTACTGGAACTACTTTCAGTTCTAAACTGAAGTCAGCAGCCAAGCGTTGCCATGGAATAAAATTGGCATGGTGTTCCATCAGAGTGGTCAAAATGACCTTGCGTGTAGGTTTTTTTTCTTGTAAAAGCGGTCTAAAAAAAGCATCCGCAACAATATTAAGACTGGCGGTCGTGCCTGCTGTAAAGGCAATGTCCGTTGCCGTTTTTGTCTGCAAAAAGCTATGAAGCTTGGCCCTACTTTCTTCGTATTGCAGAGTAGAACGTTCGCTGAGAGGATAAACGCCCCTATGTATATTGGCTTTATCATGACTGTAATAATGCGAAAGTCTATCGATGACACGCTGTGGGAGTTGAGTCGATGCGCCTGAATCTAAATAGATGACAGGTTCATCTGCGTGATTCAACACAGGAAATTGTTTCCTAATCTCCGACCAGTTTATTTCATCAAATTTGGGGGGAGATTTCTTTTTTTCAGTCATTTTAGAACATGATCTTTATATAGTTATTTTGTTGGCTAATATTTCTATTCTATTTTGCACAATGGGTCGTAAAAATTCAACCAGTATTTCATTTTCAATGCGATCAATCACACTCTGCAACGAAGACGTCAGCAGGATATTATAGGCATCGCTTTTTTCTATGCCACGAGAGCGTAAGTAAAACAGGGCGTCTTCATCCATACTACCTATTGTGGCACCATGTCCACACGCAACATCATCGGCAAAAATTTCGAGATTGGGCCTCGTATCAATATTGGCTTTATTGCTGATCAAAACATTTTGATTACTCTGCTGTGACTCTACTTTTTGAGCATCGGGTGCGACATAAACCCCACCGTGAAAAACCCCACGTCCTTCGTCGCCGACAACACCTTTGTAAATCACATCTGAAGTGGCATCTTCAACCTCGTGACGTAAATTAATTCCGTGGTCGCTGACTTCTTTGTTCAGGGGAGTGTAAATGCCGAAAAGGTCGGCATGCGTATCTCTACCGAGCACGTTGATATTCATTTCATGGCGAGAAAATCCCTGCTCAATATCCAGATAAACCGTTTGAAATTTAACCTTATTATGAACATTGGCGTGTAAGTTTGTCGTCACGTAACTTTTGGGCATTTTATCTTGTAAGAGCGTAAAAATAGCTTGCGAATTATCGCCGACTTCGAGTTCAATGACAGGGTTATACCAGTGAATATTGTCGTCCAAACTTTCATTGGCGCAAAGCACAGCCACATTACTATCTTTTCCCAGATCAATGGCAAAACAAGGATGAGAACTCACGCCCCTGCCTTGTTGCCTGTGAAGAATCAACAGCGGTTGTGCCAATTCAATCGCATCCGCTACACTGACTTTGAGATTGCACTGCGAAAAAGCTTTATTGAAGGCAAGCAAAGGTTCTGCTTGAGCTTCTTCAGGCGAAAAAGGGATGGTTGAAAAGTCCAGTGTTTTCAATTCAAATTGAACCTTAGAACTCACTTGCGAAAGGGCTGTGTTGAAAACACCATTGTCAATAACGAGTCTATTTTCAAAATTCAACCATTGCTCCGCCAAAGGAGAATCTATCAATCCTGCACCCAAATCAAAGCTCAATTCACTTAATTTTCTAAAATTAGTGTACTTATAACGTTCTTGTTTGGCGCGTGTAGGCCACTGTATATTGCTCAAAGATTCCCATGTAGTACGCGAAGATTTTTGCACTTCACTGCTTTGCAACGCTTGGGCTTGCGTAATGAGATTTTGCCATTTTTGACTGGCATGATCAGAAGATTTTTCAGCCATTATTTGCCTCCCTCTAACCAACCATAACCTTGTTTTTCAAGCTTAAGAGCGAGGGTGTGATCGCCCGATTCTACGATTTTGCCGTCTAAAAGGACGTGAACAAAATCGGGTTTAATATAGTCGAGAAGACGTTGATAATGCGTGACTAAAACAAAACTTCGTTCTTTAGAGCGCATAATATTAACGCCTTCTGCAATAATCTGTAAGGCATCAATGTCGAGGCCAGAATCGGTTTCATCCAAGATACAGAGTTTGGGTTCTAAAAGGCAGAGTTGCAAAATTTCATTACGCTTTTTTTCACCGCCCGAAAAGCCGACATTCACGCCCCTTTTAAGGAAACTTTCGTCCATTTTTACCATGGCTAATTTGGTTCGCAAAACTTTCATAAAGTCGTAAGCGTCTAGTTCTTCTATGCCACGTTGCTTGCGTAAAGAATTGTAGGCCATGCGCAAAAAGTACATGTTGTTGACGCCAGGAATTTCGAGGGGGTATTGAAATGCCAAGAAAATACCCAATGCGGCTCTCTCTTCTGGCTCTAATTCGAGTAAATTCTGGCCTTCAAAATCAACACTACCAGCGTTAACTTCGTATTCAGAACGACCTGCGAGTACTTGCGACAAGGTACTTTTACCGCCACCATTAGGCCCCATAATCGCATGTATTTCTCCAGGATTAACTTCAAGATTAATCCCTTTCAATATTTGTTTTTCTTCTATACTTGCTTGCAAATTTTTAATTGATAACATCACTTCACCTTTTCGGATACTATTTAACCGACTGTTCCTTCTAAAGAAACTTCCATTAATTTTTGTGCTTCCATGGCAAATTCCATGGGTAATTTACTATAAACAGACTTACAAAATCCGTTGACGATAAGCGCTAACGCATCTTCTTCGCTCAAACCTCTTTGTCTACAATAAAACATTTGGTCTTCGCTGACTTTACTCGTTGTCGCTTCGTGTTCCACTTTCGCAGAACTATTTTTACATTCTATATAGGGGAAAGTATGCGCACCGCATTTGTCGCCTATCAATAACGAATCACACTGTGTAAAATTGCGACCGTTGGTGGCGTTGGGTGACATGCGCACAAGGCCTCTGTAAGTATTCTGAGATTTCCCCGCAGCAATACCTTTGGCAATGATGGTGCTCTTGGTATTTTTGCCAAGGTGTATCATTTTTGTACCCGTATCGGCCTGTTGATAATTATTGGTCAGAGCGACAGAGTAAAACTCGCCGACGCTGTGATCGCCTTGCAAGACAACGCTGGGATATTTCCACGTAATGGCTGAACCTGTTTCAAGTTGCGTCCACGAAATACGGCTATGATCGCCACGACATTGACCACGCTTAATGACGAAATTGTGTATGCCGCCCTTGCCTTCTTCGTCGCCTGGATACCAGTTTTGTACCGTGGCATATTTAAGGTGAGCGCCTTTGAGGGCAACCAGCTCTATGATGGCAGCGTGCAACTGATTTTCATCACGAATAGGAGCGGTACAACCTTCCAAATAGCTGACATAACTGTCTTCTTCGGCGATGATCAAAGTGCGTTCAAACTGACCCGTATTGAGGCTGTTGATGCGAAAATATGTCGATAGCTCCATGGGACAGCGTACGCCTTTGGGGACGTAACAAAACGACCCATCACTGAAAACGGCAGAATTGAGTGCAGCATAAAAATTGTCTTTATAAGGGACGACGG
This sequence comes from uncultured Spirochaetales bacterium, assembly GCA_964425555.1. Lineage (GTDB taxonomy): Bacteria > Spirochaetota > Spirochaetia > SP-2023 > CAYRNA01 > CAYRNA01. The sequence goes on along the minus strand of CAYRNA010000011.1, from coordinate 944 downwards.
AACCAATATATTCCCTGACCAGTTCGGGGTATTCTCTAATGGCTTCTTGAATGCTACAAAAAATTACTCCCGCCTCTAACAATGTTTCTTTAAACGTAGTCGCAACACTGACGCTATCAAAAACAGCATCTACAGCAACGCCTTGCAAAGCCATTTGCTCGTGCAAAGGAATTCCTATCTTATTATAGGTTTCAATAATAGCGGGATCGACTTCGTCTAAGCTGTCGTGACTGGGCTTTTTGGGCTGGGAAAAATAACTGACTGACTGAAAATCCATCGTTTTATATTTGAGATTTCCCCACTCGGGTTCCTCTAAAGTCAACCAATAGCGATACGCTTCTAGCCTAAATTCGAGCATCCAGTCGGGCTCGCCTTTTTTTTCCGAAATAGTTCTGATCACATCCTCGTCTAAACCAGGGGGGATGACATCACTTTCGACATCCGTGACAAAACCGTGCTCATAGCGTTTTTCTATCGCTCTTTGCACTTCTTTGGATTGATTTTTTAACTTTGTATTTTCATACTTGTCAGACATAAGTTCCCCGCCGTTTTAATATTAAAGAATATATTTCTATATAGTACTTTAGAAGTCCTATATACTAGAATAGCCTATTGGAGTTATTTTGGCAATATGCTAATGATAAATATAATCATCTTTTTTCAGTCCCTCTCTTGCTAATAAAAAATCACATGAAAAAAAATGTTGACATAAGTTTCAACTTATCATATAATTCAGTACTTATTAAATTCTACAAACATATAATCGCTAGAATATGGCTAGCGAGTTTCTACAGAGACACCGTAAATGTTTCTACTATGGATTATAGTACTTTACTCTCGAGTTAAAATACTATTCCTAAAAATGTGTTTGAAGTGAGTTCTTTGTGATATTTTCAGAAAGTACTTTATTGATGATAGGAATATATTTAACCATCTCAGAGTGT
>CAYRNA010000010.1:25732-41254 GCA_964425555.1 uncultured Spirochaetales bacterium | reverse complement strand
AGCTTTTATTTGCTAAGATGTGATACAATGCAAAGAACCCCTTGACGGGGTTCTTTGGCAGTAGTGACGACCATCACTACTAAAAAATTACGGAAGGAGGGACTCGAACCCTCACACCTAAGGCACTAGATCCTAAATCTAGCGTGTCTACCAATTTCACCACTCCCGCTTAACTTTCTTCATTACACCCAGCAGGATTCGAACCTGCGACCTACGGATTCGAAGTCCGGCGCTCTATCCAGCTGAGCTATGGGTGCAAATGATAAAAAAAAGGTGAATGACGGGGCTCGAACCCGCGACAACCAGTACCACAAACTGGTGCTCTACCAACTGAACTACATTCACCATGATTTTACTATAGTACTTAATTCTTCATATTTTGTACTTAATTGTCAATATATTGTCTGATAACTTTTTTTAAAATGCTTGACATCAAATAAAAACCATAAGGTGATCACACACTTTGCATTTTTTGAACCTAACTACTAGGTTGAGGAGCTAGTCTCTTCCATCTTGAAGCTCACCTCTACGTGAAGTTATAAAGAGCCTCAACTCCGTACAGAGCATTAAAGCTCCTCTCCAAAAAACAAATGTTCCAAAAAATAAAGCAGGTCACACCTTATGGTTATAATACATCATTTAACGCTTTTATCATAAGCTGAGTCGTACTCGCTATCTTATTGATATCAGTTAATACAATTTTCTCCTTAGCTACAAATTCCTCTCTATCTCTGCCTATGAAATCATCAAGCAAATAGATGTTTGCCATAATCGCAAGCTGTGATTGAGACATTTCAGGAAACTCTGAATTTAAATCAGTCATCTTTTTATCGACTAGATTAAATAACGCCTGTAAATAGCGAGGATCTTCACTCGTCCGTAGACTAATCTTGATCCCATGCACCTCAAATTCTTGCAATTCCATGTTCTAAAATAAGTCTAAGTCATCTTCTTCATCTACAGAGTCGTCAAAAAAATTATCATCATCATTGAGAGTATCTGAAATTTTTTCGCCAATAGAAGTGCTTTCATTTAATGGCTGCGAACCTGTACTAAAAAAGGGATCACTTTCATCCTCTGACTGTAGGCTAGGGGGTGTAGACACCTCAGGGCTTGGAGTCGGTTGAGGCGATGGTGTACTCGTAGCTTTTTCAACGGGAGGCTTTACTGCAACAGGCGTTGGAGTCTGATTTACTTGAGATGATGTTGCTACAGGGGGTGTTGGTTGTGCTACTGGCGCGACATTTGAGCGTGCTGCACCATTGAGATCATCAAGAGATGATATCGCATTAAGAACAGATTCTTCAACCGCAACAGAATCTCCTAAAAAGGCTTGAAGGTCTTTAGAGAGCATTTCTTTTTCATCAGTAAGTTCTGATATTTCTTTTTTTAAATTTGTGTTTAGCCCTTGGCTTTCTTCATATTTTCTACGTAAATTCGCGTTTTCTTCACGAATTTCTTTGATAATATCAATGGCCTGTTTGACTTTATTTTCCAACAATTTAACTTGTTCAACGGAAACCATAGTGCAAATCTCCTCTCTATATTGATACAATAAAAGCTATACCCATGAAAGGTATAACTTTTAATGAATTATTTTACTTTAATAACAATGGCTTCAAACGCTTTCGGGTCTGTCATTGCAATATAGGCTAGAGCTTTTCTGTCTAGCTGTATGTCTGCTTTTTTTAGCTTTGCAATAAATTCTGAATATCTCAGACCTTTACTTCTACAAGCAGCATTAATACGTGCAATCCAGAGTTGGCGAAAATCTCTTTTACGAACTTTTCTGTCTCTATAAGCATATTGTCCCGCTTTACGAACAGCATCTTTTGCCGTTCTTAATAAGCGATGACGACCTTGACGAAAACCCTTCGCCAGCTTTAAAATCTTTTTTCTTCTATTTTTTCGACGTTGTCCGTCTTTTGCTCTTGGCATATTCTATAACTCCTAATCCTAAAATAAAATTAACTATATGGTAATAGTTTTTTAATTCGTGGAATCTCAACTTTACTCAATAATCCAGCCGTTCTAAGATGTCTTTTTCTTTTAGGACTTTTTTTGGTTAAAATATGGCGTAAACCCATTTTCTTATACTTAATCTTGCCTGTGCCCGTTATTTTATAACGTTTTGCAGCAGTCTTACATGTTTTCATTTTTGGCATATAGATAATTCCTTCTATTTGTCACTTTTGCTAACTTTTTTAGGACTAATGAGTGTAAACATTTGATTACCCTCTAATTTCGGTCGGCTTTCTACAGCGAAACTGCCTTCTTCTAATAATCCCATTATTTGTTCTAAAATCATAAACCCTCTATCAGTATGAGCCATTTCACGACCTTTAAAACGCACGGTAATTTTTACTTTACTGCCATGTGCCAAAAAGCCTTGTATGTGCTTAGACTTAAAAGTTAAGTCATGAATGTCAATCTTAGGATGCATTCTAACTTCTTTCAGCTTATGTTGTTTATTATTTTTTTGTTGCGTTCTATTTATTTTCTCTTGTTTAAACTTGTACTTGCTATAATTAAGAATTTTACAAGCAGGCGGAACTGCGTTGGGAGAAACTTCTACCAAGTCCAATTCTAAATCTTTTGCCAATTGCAGCGCAAAATCTAATTTAACAATACCCTTTTGCTCGCCATCTTCCATCACGAGACGTACTTCATCAACGGTTATCTGCTCGTTGATACGTGAATCTCTTGACGATTGCTTCGCAACGTGTTGATTTCTTTGATTATTCTTAGCCAAACGCACTCCTTAAACTAACGCAACATAACTACTCAATCTATGGTTAACTATTTAGGTAATTTAGTCAATTAGTTGATTTGAGTAAGTATCAATAAGAGACAGTTCTTGTTCATTATAGATTAAGAATGAAATAATATCTACTAAAATGAATAGGATTTTCACGATTCTAGCAATTTTTTTTGTGTTTAGTACTTTTTTGAAATTTTGAAAAGCAAAAAAATCGAACAAGAAGCTCTCTTTGCTTAATTGTTACTATCTCTTTTATGTCGAAAATAAATATTAAAAATGTTTTTAGGTTTTAAAAGGTGGAAAATGTTTTTTTGTTTCACTATTATTTATAGATATTGACAGATTCATATGAGAGTCTTAACTAAAATATGAAATCGATGAGGAGAAAAAAATGGTAAATGAAACAAACGAAGGGAATTTTCAAAACGATATTCTTAATTATCAAGGGAAAGTCCTTGTGGATTTTTGGGCACCGTGGTGTGGTCCTTGTAAAAAACTTGGTCCCGTTCTTGAAAGAGTGAGTGAAGAAGTTGAAGCAACGGCTAAACTTTATAAAGTTAACGTAGACGACAACAAAGAGCTTTCCCAAAAATACGGTGTTTCAAGTATTCCTACTTGTATCATTTTTGAAAATGGCAAAGAAATAGAACAAATCGTTGGTGTGCAAGCCGAAGATTTTTATGTAAAAAAGCTTAGCTAGAATCAATGGCTACAAAAGTCTCAGATTTGTGTCAGTATCTTGATGGATATTTGCACAAAGAACCCTCTCTCGATATTGCTATCAATGGCTTACAGTTGGGCGATGAGCTTTGGCCCGTTGAAAAAATGGCTTTTGCCGTAGATGCGAGCATGGCTGTTTTTCAGCGAGCCGTGGAAGTAGGAGCAGATTTTCTGTTTGTACACCACGGTTTTTTCTGGGGAAAGCCACTCGCTATCACGCAAGACCATTTTCGTCGTGTGCAGTTTCTTATTGAAAATAAAATAGCTCTGTATGCGAGTCACCTTCCTTTGGATGTCCATCCTATTGTAGGGAATAATGCGCAAATTGCGAAAGCCCTCAGTTTGGAGCAAATAGAAGGCTTTGGTACTTACAAAAATATCAAAGTGGGTTTAAAAGGCATACTTCCGCAGGCCTTAAGTGCGCAGGAAATAGTCGCCAAACTCATTAAAGCAGATGCCGCAAAAACAACTTTGCTGCCGTTTGGTAAAGCAATGGTTCGTTCTATTGCCATTGTCTCGGGAGATATGCCCTTTGCCGTCGAAGAAGCGATTGCAGAAGGCGTGGATATGTTTATTTCTGGTGAAGGCGCTCATGCAATTTACCACACAGCCTTAGAGGCAAAAATCAATGTATTGCTGGCAGGACATTATTTCAGTGAAACCTTTGGTCCTAGAGCCGTTATGCAATTACTCAATGAAGAATTTGGTCTAAAAAGCTATTTTCTTGATTTCCCTACAAACTTATAAAATATAAAAATATATCATAGTATGAATGAAAGGAACATTATGTCTAAAAAGTCCCAAGAAAAAATATCTCACGAACCGCTTTCCAAGAAGGATTTCATGCCTTTAGTGCTTAGTTTTGCTCTCATTGTAATCGATCAATTGACCAAGTTATGGACAGTAATCAATATACCTGTAGGCAGTATTTACTGGACGTCGGGTTCTGAAAATTTCTTTCGCCTTATCCATGTCAGAAACTTGGGGGCAGGTTTTAGCTTTTTAGGTGGTCTGGCTCATAGTGCACCTTTAATGCGTGTGCTTATCCTCATCATTTTTCCTTTAATCTTGCTCACTTTTGTTGGAATTCACACCGTAAGGTCAAAAGAATTTAACTATTCTCAACGATGGTATTTGGCTTTTATATTGGGCGGCGGCTTAGGAAATATTATCGATAGAATTTTTAGACCCTTGGGAGTTGTTGATTTCCTTGATGTTCGATTTTATGGACTTTTTAGCATGGAAAGATGGCCCACATTTAATATTGCGGATGCTTCTGTGGTTGTGGGCGCTATACTATTATTACTGAGCAGTGTTCAAGCTAAAAAAGAAGCATAACGACGGTGTTTATGTATTAAATTCGTGTATTTTATTTTTGCTAGTGGTACGCAACGAGCGACTATAATCGAACAACTTTTTGACTACGAGAGGCGAATATTTATGTATAAAATTGGAATACTTTCTTTCTTCTTATTAGTGGCGTGCAATAATACACCCGCCACAGAACAATCTTTTTCTTTTACTATTAGAGGTGAGGTCGACACTTTAGATCCTCATTTCATGCAAGGTTCACACGAATCGCGCATATACGATGCCCTCTTTGAAGCTCTGGTCAACCTTGACCCACAAACATTAGAAGTAATGCCTGGCTTGGCTAAAAGTTGGGACATCAGTGACGATGGGCTAACCTATACCTTTCACTTAAGAGAGAGTACGTGGAGTGACGACACTCCTATTACCGCTGATGATTTTGTCTCGTCATGGAGACGTATGCTCGATCCTGCTCTAGGGTCTCGCGCCAACTGGCAAGCCTTGGATGTGTTTATTAACACAAGCGAATATTCCGCAATATGGGATGATACAATATTCAATTTAACCGCCCCCGATAAGATGACTTTTGTCGTTCAATTAAAAGATCCTGTCCCTTATTTCCTGTCTATGTTGATACTGCCCGTTTTTGCGGTAGTGCCTTTGCACTTGATTGAACTTGAACAAGATAGCTGGGTACTCCCCGAAAACATAGTCAGTAATGGCCCCTTTATTCTCAAAGAACACCGCATTAATGACCGCTACGTATTAGCGGCTAATGAAAAATATTGGAACAAAGAAAATGTGATGCTAGACAGCGTAGAAATAATTGTCAGTCAAGATCCTTTTACCAATCTTGGTCTTTATGAAACAGGACAAATTGACTGGCTTGCGGATGTAAACCCTGCCATCATAGAAAAGTATCAGAATAAAAAAGTATTACAGACGGGACCTCAGGCATCTTTATATTATCTGATTCCTAATAATAGGTTGCCGTTGCTCGACGACGTGCGTTTTCGACAGGCCTTGGCGAGTAGCATAGATAAAGAACGACTAGTGCAATTTGTAACAAAAGGTGGAGAAAGATTGGCAAATGGTGTTGTTCCTCCCCTCGATTCTTATGGCGGTATCAAAGGTATAGACTTTGATATTGCCAAGGCAAAGTCTTTGCTCAATAGCGTCTTAGCAGATGTCGATGATACGAATGTTGCAGATATTTCACTCGATTACCTCTACGAGATGAGCGGTAATGAAAAAGAAAAAGCTGAATTCTTGCAGGAGCAGTGGCAGAGCAACCTAGGTATTCAAGTTAATCTTATTAATGCAGATTGGAATACCTATATTAGTCGTTTTTGGTCGCGCGAATTTGACATTGTTGCGGTATCGTGGAGTTCTAGTTATTTAGCGCCAGAATCCTTTCTGATTTTGTTCGGTAGCGCTTCGGGTGATGGAGACAATATTCCTGGCTATAAGAGTGATGCCTACAATGAATTAATGAGTAAAGGACGCGCGAGCATTGACCTTGATGCTCGATTCAATTTCTTTAGAGCCGCCGATGAGTTGGTCAGTGCAACGGATAGTGCCGTCATTCCGCTTTATTATGGACAGAGTCACAACTTAATTGACACGGACATCTGGGGCAATTGGTATGCTAATGCCATTAATTATCATCCATTGGATTCAATTTACCGTAAATAAATTTTATTGAGAAGCCCTGTCAAAAAAATGATTGTATAAATAGAGGAAAACAGAGGGTTTCTTTATGTTTCCTTATTGATAAGGGCGACAAAATCTCTTGAAAATCTTAGAATACATAGACAGGTGACTCTTATTACTACTGAAGTGTAAGAGAGAGGAGAACACATGTATCATCATCAAAAGTATGAACCTTACTCTTTAGCTATTGATTTTCCTGCCAGAACTTGGCCCAGCAAAACCATCACAACGGCGCCTCTATGGTGTAGTGTCGATTTGCGGGATGGCAATCAAGCTCTCCCTATACCTATGAGCGTAGAAAAGAAAATAGTTTTTTTTAAAGAATTGGTGCGACTGGGATTTAAGGAAATAGAAGTTGGATTTCCTGCTGCATCAGAGACAGAATTTATTTTTATTCGTCGACTGATAGAAGAAAATATGATACCTCAAGATGTCAAAATACAAGTGCTTACACAAGCCAGAGATCATCTTATAGAAAGAACTTTTGAAGCGATAGAAGGCGCTCCTCATGCAATTATTCATGTGTACAATAGTACGTCGGTGGCGCAACGGAAATTTGTTTTTAACAAAAATAAAGAAGAAATCAAGCAGATAGCACTCACAGGAGCTGCGCTTGTGGGCAAATTGGCTCAGCAGTGTAGCACACCTATTTCCTTTGAATATTCGCCAGAAAGTTTTACTGGCACAGAGATAGAATACAGTTTAGAAGTTTGTGAGGCTGTTTATGATTGCCTCAAGCCTTCGACCAAGCATAAGATTATCTTTAATCTTCCTGCTACGGTAGAAATGATTACGCCCAATGTGTACGCCGATCAAATTGAATGGTTCGCCACTCATTTCAAGAAAAGGGATGATATTCTCATCAGTTTGCATACTCATAACGATAGGGGAACGGGCGTCGCCGCTACGGAATTGGGTTTATTGGCTGGGGCTGATAGAGTCGAAGGTACGCTTTTTGGCAACGGCGAAAGAACGGGTAACGTCGACTTAGTCACGCTCGCACTCAATCTGTATTCTCAGGGGATTGATCCGCAATTAAACTTTGAAAATATTGACAAGGTTGCAGATATTTACAAGCTAGCGACAGGTTTACCCATAGACCCACGCTGTCCTTATGTGGGTGAATTTGTTTACACCGCTTTTTCGGGTTCTCATCAAGATGCCATTAAAAAAGGTCTAGAAGCTTATGCAAATGAAAGCGGTGAAAAAAAATGGTCTGTGCCTTATTTGCCTCTTGATCCCAGCGATTTAAATAGAACTTACGAAACAGTTATTCGTATCAATAGTCAATCGGGTAAAGGCGGTGTCGCTTACATTTTGGGTCAGCATTTTGGTTACGACTTGCCCAAAACGATGTATGCGCATGTTGCCGAAAATATACAAGTCGTTTCAGATGTCCGAGGTGTAGAGCTACAGCCCGAGGAAATCTTGGATATTTTTGTTGCAAAATACATAGACAATACAGGCGAACTTGAACTTTTAGGCTATCACCTTGATGATAATTATGACAAGACCAATGAGCGAGGCGTGGCATTAGATGTTACTTTTAAGTATAAAAATGAACGTATTTATTTAGAAAAAAAAGGAACAGGAGCCATGCTCGAGTTGTTTTTTAATGCCTTGGTAGAATATTTTGGCTTAAAAGATATCGTGCTGATAGATTACAAAGAGCATAGTTTGGAACAAGGCGCGCAAGCTCGTTCTGTTGCTTATGTCGGCCTTCAGAGTAAAGACGCCCGTGTTCAATGGGGTGTTGCGGTTGATGTTAATATCACGACATCGTCAATCAAGGCATTAACTCTAGCTATAGCCAAGATTTTAGGCTAATTTCATGAGGGTGTGTTTGCGGTGGGCAATAGGATAGAAAAGATACTCAAGACGCCCTTTTTTTTCGTACTATTTTTTTTGTTTCCTCTTCTTGTGGCACAAGAATCAGCGGGGAAGGCACTGGATGTACTTCGACTCAATAATGATCAACTCTTAGAATTGGTGCAGGATAATGCTCCTACCTTTGATGCCGTACCACGTACGGAGGAAAATACGGAAGCGAGTACTGAGACTATTGTTTCTGATGTTAGCGCAGGGAATGCTATCCTGACAGAGAATGTGCAGAGTCAGCAAAGCTTTGTCGCGCCTCAGACGGTATTACCACTCTTTTGGAATAATGTAGAAAGTGCCTTAAGTGGACAACCTTATTCTTTTGAAGTGATTAACCTCGGTGATAGCCTTTTATTAATTTGGCAAGAAATAAATGAAAGTACGACAGGAAAAACCTTTTCTATTTACTATCAACGATCGACTAACTTGAGAACATGGTCGCAAAGAAGAGTTCTTATTGACCAGTCTCCTTTTAATGGCATTGAAGATACGTCTCTTTTTAGCGTAGCCAATATAGGCAATCATGTAGAGCTTATTGTACAAGAAAACAGGGGTACTCTTAGCCAGTACACGTCTCTTGATGGAGGCTTGAGTTTTGATAAAAATATCATTAATCTCGATTTTACTGATGTCGGGCTTACGCCTCATGTCTTTAGTTCTCAAAATGATTTTTCTGTTTTTATTACGGGCGTGAATAATACAAAAAATATAGAAAAAGGGCAGCCTGCGTACTGGTTTCTAGAGAACAAAATAGATAAAAAGGGCAATTGGGCTAAATGGCAAGATTTCAAATCTGATAATCTTGATGAATTCAGTATTATTGGTGATTTTTACTATGATGCTGTTGCTAATAGAGAGTATTTAATTTCACAGAATTATAAGCAAACGGACAATGGGGGGCTTTATAAACTCGTTTTACGACAACGAAGACCTGGGGGACGGTGGTCTCAGATACCTTTGTACGATGGCTATCTCAACGTAGAGGGGCAAACTTATGATGACTCTCAGCCATCCTTGTTTGGGGATGATACTTCACTGTATGTGGTATGGGAAAGGCGACCGCAGTTTTTAAATATTGCAGGACAAGTGCAAACATATTATTTTCGTATGTCTTTACGGACACTCAATTTTTTAAATGAACCGCAACCACTCTCTGATCCAGGTTCGTCCAGTGGCTTTTCTAAGGGATTTCTCTATAAAAACAGTCCCTATTTCTATTGGATAGATGTTTTAAGTTCACTGAATTTAAGTCTTACATTACCCAGCTATGTAGACGGTGGGATTGAATTTGATATTCAGCAACTTACTTTTCGAAATGGGGTCAATAAAAATCCTCGAAGTATTATATTTAAAGATACTCTGGTTTTCTTTTGGCTTAATGAGATAAATAATAGCAATCAAAGTGAATTGTTATTTCTTGCCGAAGATACTGCTGTAACACCTCCTCTTATCACCTATTCTAATTTCACCCTGGGTTCTGCGACAAATCAATCCGAAGCCATTGTGCGTTGGAAGGCCCCTGAAGACAAAGCGGGCATAAGGCGCATGTTGTACAAGTGGAGCGATAAACGACAAGAGGTTTTCCCACTCAATGACGAAGATATAGGTGATTTTTTAGAGGCCGGTATTACAGCAGAGAGTCATTTTATAGCGCCAGAAGAAGGCTTGTATTATTTGCATATACGCATACAAGATTTTACGGGGAACTGGTCTGAGCCTTTCGCTATTCCCTTTAATTATGACATAACCGCACCTGTGGCACCATCTATTCGATTGCCGCCTTTAGATCAAAATGGTTTTGTGTTTGCGAATACATTTAGAATCTCATGGGAAATGCCTTATAGCGATGCACCTATAAAACGTTTTCGCTACCGATTAACTGCTTTAGATGCACAAAATAAGCTTGCTTTAGACGATGAAATACCTCTTTTTGTATCTAAGAATAACTTTGTTGATTTTAATAATATTAATGATGGACGTTGGCGATTTGAGCTGGCATCACAAGATAGTGCTGGAAATTGGTCACCCTATAGCTGGGTAGATTTTCAGACGAATAAGTTTAATATTAGAACCTATGTTTCTGCTGTGTTCAGTGAATTGACTGAAACAGGACGACAAAAACTAAGTTTACAAGGTCGTGGTTTTGTACAGGAAGATTCTATTGATGAAATATTTTTCTCTTATGATGCCTTGGGCAATGACAAGGTAAAAAGTTGGAAAAAGGAAGGAACAGATTATATTATCACATCAGATAGACGTATAGATGATTTTGTGATCAAGACCATTCCTGCAGGCAATTATTACTTGGGCGTTGAACATCCTACACGTGGTCGTGCCATGTATTCAAGCGTATTGAGTTTTGATGAAGCTGGAGCGCTTAAACGAGGATATTTTAGAAGTAATACAGAAAAAGGGCGGTGGGGTTCCTTTGATTTAAAGGTTATTCAAATTGTATTATTTGATAATATTTTTCTTTTTCTTTTCCTTTTACTTCTATTACTTATGTTCTTAATCACTTGTTATTATTTTATGCGATTTTTGTTTACACTATATTCTTATAAGAAAGGTTTGCAAAAATTATTATTAACAAAGCAAGCTCCGATTAGCTATAAGGAGGCTATTATGCAAGGTCAAGGAAAGTTTGTTAGCATTAGAACAAAGCTCATTGTGTCATTCAGTAGCTTAAGTGCAACATCATTTCTTATAATTTTTATTATATTTAATCTCTTTTTACAAGTACGACAACGTACCGAGTTGTATAACAACCTCAACGATAAGGTTAACATATTATTGAATAACCTAGAGGCGTCATCGCAAGATTATTTCCCCAGTGGTGATAGATTAAATCTTGCGTTGATTCCTAATAGAATTAGTACCCTAGATGAAGGTCTGTACATTACCGCATTGGGACAAAATGCAGATAATGTCAATGACGTAAGGTCGCTCGATGACGGTTTATTGACGACATCTAATAACCTAAGTCACGATTACATATGGGCATCGAATGATCCCGATATTAGCTTGAAGCAAAAATTGCCTAGATCCATAGACCGATTTGAGTTGGAGAATAGGGTTCTCAATTTGAGTACTCCTGCAGAATTGCAATTAATCAACAACTTTTATCGCTTAGAAAATAATACGTATTTTTTAAGAGCGTCCTATCCTGAAAATAAGACAGAGCAATTACTCAACATTTTCCGTCGCTCTTCTTTTTTTGTTGTTGGTCAATCTCAAATAAATGAAAGGCTGAATGAGAAGGTTAATGAAGTAGTCGAGATCGTGAATACACAATATACTGCCGATCTCGCCAATGAAATTGCATCGGTGAGCTCCTTAAGCCGAGAATTAATTGAAGCGGCAAACGAGAGCAATCAGAGAGAATTTGATCAAGTGAGTTTTGAACTCAGTGAGGTCAATCGAACTATTTCAGATTATATAAAGGGAAATAATAGGATTTATGGTTTTTATAGTGACACCCTTGAACCCTTAAATAGCTCAACTATACGTTGGAATGACTTTGAAAATACCCAAGTTGAATATTTTATTCCTGTCATTTATTTTACTCAAGGAGATGATTACTTTTTCAAAGGTAGCTTGCGCCTCGGTCTGACATTACTACCTCTGCTTGAATCCGCCCAAAGAACACAAAATTTCCTTCTGATCATATTTGTTATATTCTTGTTTTTTGCTATCGTAATTTCTGTTGTTGGCGCTATTTATCTTTCCAATGTCTTCCTTAAACCCATAGCCGCCTTGGTTTTTGGCGTAGAAAAAATTCGTGATACACCCAATAAGGAAGACTTGAAGAATCATGTGATCAATATTGATACACGTGATGAAATACAACTGCTTGCCAATACTATTAACGAAATGACCAAGGGTCTGGTGCGAGCAGAAATAGCCAATAAAGATTTGGTTTTGGGACAAGAATTGCAAAAATTATTCCTTCCCCTCGAAGAAATAGGGCATAATATTAAGAGTTCGTATGCAAAACTGAAGATACCTCAAGCAGAGATTTTTGGTTATTATGCTGGGGCGAAAGGGGTTTCCGGGGATTATTTTAATTTCTTACAATTAGGAACAGATTATATCGTTGTCATTAAAGTAGATATTTCAGGAAAAGGTATTTCTGCGGCCCTGATTATGATACAGGTCGCCACTCTATTTAAGAATTTCTTTGATGAAATGCCTGTATCGGAGATGAATAATTTAGATATTTTTAAAACAACACTTTCAAAATTTTTAGATAGGACGAACAAGGCCTTATTTGATACAGGCTTTAAAAATAGATTTGCCGCTATTATTCTTTCTGTGCTTAATATAAGAACAGGCGAAATACTTGCCGCTAACGCTGGGGACAATCTTGTACCCATTTATAGAGCGAAGAAACACCTTATTGAAACCATACAACTCACTTCTAATCCTGCTGCAGGGATTTTTTCCAATGAAAAAATTAAACAGGTCATCCCCAAAGGTTTTGCAGAAGATAAACTGCGGGTCGAGGTGGGAGACATACTTTTCTTTTATACAGATGGTTTAGTTGAGTCGCAATGGTTGACGAGTTCTTTGGAAGAGACGGATGAAAATGCGGAAAAGAGTTTTGATATTGTCGATGAATTTGGCGAAGAGAGAATTTTAGATATTATTGAAGCGGTACGTCATAAGCGAAATTATGTCTTGGAAAAAAAGTATAATAATGATGTGTTATCCTATCATTTTAATTTTGATAGTATTGAACCAACCTTAGAAAACATTGTATGCGCCATACTTGCGAACGAGAGACTTTTTCGATTTTATCCCCAAACTATAGTCTCTAGGGAAGATAAAATACAAATTGATCAATACCTTGTAGAGTTTATGGAGAAAACCTTTGTCGAATATCATTCGTTTTTTACGGATAAAGTGAACCAGATAATAGATGGACAATATGTACAATTTAAAAATATAAGAGAAGTGCCACAATATGATGACTTGAGTGTGCTTGCGGTAAAAAGGATGTAAATTATGAATGATTTTTATTGCGATAATTGTAGTAAAAAAGTTCCTTACGGTACTGAAAGATGCCCCTTTTGTGAACGTAAATTTGTAGATGTCACGTGTCCTCGTTGCGGTTTTTCTGGAACGGAGAGGCAATTTAAAGATGGTTGCTCTGCGTGTGGTTATTTGTCTGCTGTTGAAGAGAAAAAACCCAAAGAATTAAAATTGTGGGTGAGGGGTCTTGTTACTTTGATTGTCATTACACTCGTGCTAGGCGTATACGTTTATATTTATAAAAAATGGTGAACTGGCATTCTTTAATAGAATATCTCCTTGTACTGCGGCAAAAGATTTTGTTGCGCCTCATTTTTTTAAGTCACCGCATCCAAAAAAGTAAGCTAGGGCAACAACTATATAGGGAATATTGGCCCGTCGTTCAGCGCTATGTTCTTGTAGTTGCACGGCCTGTTGTGCGCTTTGTTCAATCATCGCCGTGGAAATTGACTCTGATTGCCTCTGGTCTTTTAATAGGCATTATTGTGATAAATTTTTCGCAAAACAAAGAATTTAGGTATTTTCAATATGATAGCATTGATCCCTTGCTGAAAAATCCTGATGTTCATTTACGACCGAATTTTAACGATATCAATAGAATTTCGCTTTTAGCGACTGACGAAGAAAAGTGGTTGCAGTTAGTTTCCGTTGCACGTCGCCAAAAAAGGTTGGCAGAAACGCGGCAATTTTTACAGCAAGATGGCATGCCCTATACACCCCAAATAATTTTGACTGAAAGATTTTATTTGGACGACGGGAGAATCGCGCGTGTACAAAAATACGATGGTCATCGCAATGTCGAATCTGTGTCGACCTATATTTATGGCGATGATCCCAGTAGTTACGAAGTCCTTGTTTACCCCCATGGTTCCACAGAGGCGACAGAAATCATCACCTATTATTTGCGACCTAAAGATGGTAGTTTACGGGCGTTGTTGCGTGAACCCTATGTTGCAAAAAATGTAGATGACGATGCGGCAAAAGCAGCAGATGAAGCTACAGATGTTGTCTTAGTCGATGGCATTCCTCAAGAAGATCAGGGCGAAAATTCCTTAGCATTAAACGATGAAAATAGTGTTGGCAACGAAGATGTCGCTCTTCCTCCCAGTGATATTGCCAACGATATTGGGCTTGAAGAAGAAAGCGTGAAAGCGGTGGAAGTAGCGACAAAAGAAGAATCCGATTTTATGAAAAACCTTCCTAGCTCAGCCGTGAGAGATGAAGATTTTGAGCGACAAAAAAGCAATTCTGTGGACTTGGGAATTTATTGGGCGAAAAATCAGGACACCAATTTATATACGGTTTTGATCGATGAGCGTAATTTATTTTACAAAGAATATAACAATCAGAGCCTAGAGGTTGTGAACTCATGGTACCAGAACAGCAAGCAAAAAAAACGTTCCGCCAGAGTCTACGATGACAATGCGCAGTTAATACAAGAAATCACTTATTTGGATGATGGTTTGACCCAAACGTCTTATTATGCAGATAATTTAATTCGCACGCTGGAATTTGCCGAGCAAGATTTTGTCTATGAGACAAAGTCTTTTACTTATGATGACAATAATCTGCTCGTTAGCGCAGAAAATTACGATGTTTTTTCTGGTGATTCTGAACAATGGAGCTATAGCTATAGGGACAATGAACTGTCTCAGGAAAGTTATAGCGTGAATAATATCAAGCAGATGGAAATAT
Source organism: uncultured Spirochaetales bacterium (assembly GCA_964425555.1). Classification (GTDB taxonomy): domain Bacteria; phylum Spirochaetota; class Spirochaetia; order SP-2023; family CAYRNA01; genus CAYRNA01. The sequence goes on along the minus strand of CAYRNA010000010.1, from coordinate 26,145 downwards.
TTTATAATGACAGAGGCTATAAAGAAAAAGAGATTGTTTGGGAGCAGGGAGAAGCTGTTTTCAATATTTTTTATAATGATTTCGGCATTGAAACAGATGTTGTTTTTCTTGAGACGGACTCCAAGATAGATTACAAAGGTTTACTGGAGCAACTGTAAATAAAATCATAGGCTGGATGATAGACAGTTTGGATTATTTCATTAAGATAAGGTTATTATGCGTTATATATTTTTATTTTTGAGTATTATTCTTGTCGTCAGCTGTGAAAAAGTGAATGTGTCTAAACTGGAAATGATGCCTGTGCCCGTCTTGAATGTCAAGGTGGTTTACGGGGTTAATACGGCGTTTTATTTGCCCGTGCAAGAGAAGCCCACATCTCGTTCGCAGGCGCTGAGCATACTCAGAGATGGTGA
>CAYRNA010000010.1:0-25632 GCA_964425555.1 uncultured Spirochaetales bacterium | reverse complement strand
TGCAAGAGAAGCCCACATCTCGTTCGCAGGCGCTGAGCATACTCAGAGATGGTGAAATTTTCAAGATATTGGAAACCAAAGAGGTGAACCTCCAATGGCGTACTGTTTACTGGTATCTTATTGAAAAAGATAATCATGAAATTGGTTGGGTGGACTCGTCTGAAGTCAAACCTTTTGATAGCTTGCTTCAAGCCAAAACCGCTTCGGTGCGTTACATTCGCGCTCAAAAATTAGAAGGCGAACCAGCGATAAGCGAATAAATATGTTTACATCTACTGGGCTTGGAGCCGTGGTGGATAGAGGAACATGCAATCACCGTAGGAAAAGAAACGATATTGCTCATCTATGGCCAACTGATAAGCTCGCTTGATGAAATCAAGGCCTGCATAGCTTGCAATTAATACCATCAGAGAAGATTCTGGTGTATGGAAATTGGTGAAAATGCCATCGACAAAGCCAAACTTATAACCTGGGGTAATAAATAAGCTTGTTTTTTGCCAGCCTCGTGGGATATCGCCGTGCTCTTGAAAATAAGGTGCGATGGATTCTAAGCAACGAATGACGGTTGTTCCTACAGCAATAATAGGGCGCTTGGCCTTTTTTGCCGCTATGATTTTGTTGATCTGCTCATCTTCGACCAAAAAATTTTCAGTATGTATTTGGTGTTCTGCTAAAAGCTCACTGCGTATGGGCGAAAAAGTGCCCATGCCAACGTGAAGTGTAATGAAGGCCGTTTCAATCTCACGTTTTTTTAGTGCGTCAAAGGTCTCATCGGTAAAGTGCAAGCCGGCTGTGGGCGCTGCGGCAGAGCCTGTGAGGTCGGCGTAGATGGTCTGGTAGCGTTCACTGTCTTCAAATTCACTCTCACGATTCATATAAGGGGGAAGCGGGATTTTTCCGTGTTCTTCCAAATAATCTTCTGTAATCGCCTGATCAAATTGCAACAGGCGCTGTCCATCGGCTTCAATGGCGATGACTTTCGCTTTGTAGTTTTCGGCAAAGGTGAGAACGGTGCCTTCTGTTTGTTTTTTTGCTTTAGAGACAAGGGCAAGCCATTGCGTTTCGCTGTGTTTTTCGAGCAAGAGAATTTCTACCTGCCCTCCGCCATTTCTTACGGCGTGCAAACGAGCTTTGCGTACTCTGGTATTATTAAAAACGACTAAGGCGTCTTGGGGCAAGAGTTTGACAATGTCTTGAAAGGAATAATGAGAAATCGTCTCATTTGCACAATCTAAGTGCATGAGTTTTGATTTGCCTCGTTGGCTGGGGGGATACTGGGCAATTAAATGAGGGGGTAAATCAAAAGAGAAGTCCTTGGTTTGCATCATCTTTCCTTGTTAAATTGAGGTGTGAATAGGCTAAGTCAGTCACGGTTCTGCCGCGTGGTGTACGTTTCATTAGCCCCTGTTGAATAAGATAGGGTTCATAGAAATCTTCTATGCTATCGGTGCTTTCGCCGACGGATATCGCAAGCGTTTCTACACCGACGGGGCCACCATTGTAATTGTTTATTATTGTTTTAATGATGTCTCTGTCAAGATCTTCTAGGCCTTTGTGATCTATTTTGAGTCGCTTCAAACTTTTTTCAATAAGAGCATAAGACAGCGAAGTCATATCCTGCACTTGAGCAAAATCACGCATGCGGCGTAATAAGCGGTTGGCAACACGGGGCGTGCCTCGACTGCATTGGCTGAGCAGTTGTATAGCGGCATCGTCAATGTTGATTTCTAAGAGTTGGGCTGTCCTGTGAATGACATCGGCGACTTCATCCACACTGTAATAGTTGATGCGTTGTGTGATACCGAAACGTGTGTGAAGCGGAGCGGCAACTTTGCCTGGTTTGGTCGTTGCGCCAACCAAGGTGAAAGGGGGCAGGGGAATTCTTACGGTTCGTGCCGCGGGGCCTTGACCTATGACCCAGTCCAAGGCATAGTCTTCCATGGCAATGTAGAGCATTTCTTCGACGGCAGGGCGTAGTCTGTGTATTTCGTCAATAAAGAAAACGCTGTTGGGGGTGAGTGTTGTGAGTATGCCGGCAAGGTCTTTGGGTTTGTCTAATGCTGGAGCAGAACTGACGCGCAATTCGGTTTCAAGTTCGTAGGCGATGATGGAGGCTAAAGTCGTTTTACCTAATCCTGGGGGGCCAGAAATAAAAACGTGATCCAAAGCTTCTTCTCTTTGTTTTGCCGCCGTCATAAAAATAGTGAGATTTTCTTTGAGAGTTTGTTGCCCCTGAAAATCGTGTAGCTTTTTGGGACGAATGAGAGTCTCTCTGTCGTCGTCTATCTGCTGTAGGTCGCCCGCAATTAATGCTTCATTTAAATTTTCATGAGACATAGAGAACACTCCTGCTGTCTTGTGTTTTTATAATGTACGGTGAGTAAAACTAAAAAAGCCGTCAACCAGAAGATTGACGGCTTTTTGCCACCGGTGAGAATTGAACTCACGACACAAGGCTTTTCAGGCCTCTGCTCTACCGACTGAGCTACAGCGGCGTATCGTTTATATCATATATATTTTTATTCTGTTTGTCAATTTGTTTTTTTCTTTTTTTATTGGCTATGAAAAATGGGAATAACTCTGGGAGTAATCTTGGATAATAACATTATCCAAGCTAAGATTGATTTTTATTTAGCATTTGCGCTGAGACGTAGAAGTAATTCGTCCATTTTTTTGTATTTAGCATATTCTTCTTTGAGTTGTAAGCGACGAGCCCAATAGATGAGAATTGCAATATCTTTAGAACAGACAGCGAGAAAATTCTTTGCTTTAGTGAGCTGATATTCTTGCTTATTATAATTGTGACTAAAAAGAAGCAGGTGAAGTAAAAAAGCCTGATAATTAATGGCTTTTCTATATTTAGGGTGTACGGGATCGTGCGCTTCAACCAGTTCTTTTTCATCGATGATGTTGATAAAAATATATTTGAGGCTTTCATAGGCCCGTTGATATAAGCTTCTATCTCGAGGTTGGGAAAAGGTCAAAAATTGATCGAGATAAAAAAGTATAATGCGTTGATAAGGTTCAGCTTCGTCAAATGATACGATAGACGGGGAAGCTAGATCTTTTTTTTCGGGGAGAGGCATAAAGTATCGAGTTGCAATAGCAGGATTAAGAACCTCTATGAAGAGCTTGTTGCTTTGTTGGATGTTGTTGGAAATGGTTATACTATTGCGGATGTCGTTAATTTCCTTACTCAATAAATAGCGATGCCATATATTGGAATACAGCATACTCAGATTTTTTAAGAGAGATAGGGTATCGCCTTGTGCTTGTGATTTCAGCTTTTCCGATAAATCATCAAATTCTAATTTGAGAGTAAAAATTACCAATTGTTTTTTTTGTTCTAACATAAATATATTCCCAAGAGACCTGTATTACCTTACTATCTATTATCGTTCGCTGAGGCAGTAAAATAACTGTTATAAAGAGCATTTGTGAAAAAAGTTGATTATATTGAATATATAATATTGAATATAACAAGATTATTCCTATAATTGGGGGCTTTGTTTCAATTTTCTGTAACATCGTGTTGTCAGATAATTATTAAGATAGCAGAAAAGGATAAATCAAGCAAGAGCGTGATGATGAGATTTTTTTCAAGGGTTGTGAGTGTTAAGGTCTTATAGATATTATTGCAGGGATTTCTGTTTTTTTTTGCATTTTTATGACAGGATATATTCAAGAAATTCGCTTTGAAAGTTGTTGTTTTTAATATTAAAGGTTACATCATCTCGGCTGCTATGAAATACAAGCTAAATTGTAGCGGCTCTTTTGAACATCTCTTTTTAATATCTACATATACTAGTAGACAATTTTGCCGATACAGACTACAATAAAAGGAAGTGTCTGCAAAAACATCATGATACGAGAAGTGATCATGTGCAAGATATGGTATATACATAACTAAAAGCTGACGGTTCGTTGCATGCTATTTTAAGGAGTTATTATGAGTGGTTTCGTGGATCAAGATCCTCAAGAAGTACAAGAATGGTTAGATGCCTTGGATGGCGTTATCGCGAATGAAGGTGAAGCAAAAGCTGAGCATATTATTAAACGATTGCTCGAAAAAAGTCATGATTTTGGCTTGCGGTTCTCAAATGAGACGATTACGACTCCTTACATCAATAGCATTGGCGTTGGTGCAGAGGCAAGAATTCCCGACGCGGTAGAATTATTGGAAAAAGTCATTAACCCCATTCGTTGGAATGCTATGGCTATGATAGTTAAGGCAAACCGTAAAGAACACGGCTTAGGTGGTCACCTTGCGAGTTTCGCTTCTTCTGCCATGTTGTACGAAATTGGTTTCAATTACTTTTTCAAAGGTAACGATCATCCCGACGGTGGCGACCTTATTTTTACACAAGGTCATTCGTCTCCTGGTATGTATGCGAGAGCTTTCGTTGAAGGGCGCTTGAGCGAAGAACAACTGACCAATTTCCGTAGAGAGGTGGATGGCAAGGGACTCAGTTCTTATCCGCATCCTTATCTTATGCCTGATTTCTGGCAATTTCCTACGGTATCTATGGGACTGGGGCCTATTACGGCTGTGTATACGGCTCGATTTGCTAAATATTTGATGAATAGAGAACTGATTCCTAAAAATGACAGGAAAATATGGTGCTTTATTGGTGACGGCGAAACTGATGAGCCAGAAACTTTGGCCGCACTCAGCCTTGCAAGAAGAGAAAAACTCGACAACCTTATTTTTGTTGTGAACTGTAATTTGCAACGTTTAGACGGGCCGGTTCGTGGTAATGGTAAAATATTACAAGAACTTGAAGGGCGTTTTAAAGGAAATAGTTGGAATGTGATCAAAGTTGTCTGGAGCAGTGGCTGGGATGATTTGTTTGCACGTGATACAGAAGGTGTACTTGTCGAAAAACTCAACTCTATGGTTGACGGCGAACTGCAACGCATCGTTTCAGAACGGGCAGCGAAAGGCAGTAGCAGTGCCAGCATTTTACGTGAGCATTTATTCAATACGGATCCTCGCTTAGCCGCTCTTGTACAAGATAAATCAGACTATGAATTAGGACAACTATTGCGTGGTGGTCATGACCCCCGTAAACTTTATGCCGCTTATCATGCTGCTGTGAACCACAAAAATCAACCGACAGTCATTCTCGCGCATACCGTTAAAGGTTATGGGCTGGGTGAAGAGGCTGAAGCGGTCAACGTGACTCATCAAAAGAAAGAGCTTAAAAATACGTCACTGATTTATTACCGTAATCGATTTAAGATTGATTTGACTGACGAAGAAGCCGAAGCGCTGACTTTTGTTAAATATAAAAAAGATTCGCCAGAAGAAAAATTCATGCATGAAAAACGGAAAAACTTGGGTGGCTACCTTCCCATACGTATTCCCCATGAAAAATCTTTACCCATTCCACCTTTGTCTCAATTTGACAAATTGTTGGAAGATGTGGGCGAAAAGAAAATTTCTACCACAATCGCTTTTGTGCGCTTTTTAAATGCTCTGCTTAAAGAAAAAAGCATTGCGAAATACATTGTTCCCATCTTGAGTGATGAAGCAAGAACTTTTGGTATGGAAGGACTTTTCCGCCAAATAGGAATTTATTCTCCTGCAGGTCAATTGTATAAACCACAAGATGCCGAGTCTCTCGCTTTTTATAAGGAAGCCATTAACGGTCAAATTTTGCAAGAGGGAATCAACGAAGCGGGTGCGCTCGCTTCTTGGACGGCAGCAGGTTCTGCTCATGGGAATTTTGGTATTCCTATGATTCCTATGTTTATTTTTTACTCTATGTTTGGTTTCCAGCGTGTCGGTGATTCTATCTGGGCAGCGGGTGATTCTAGAACAAGAGGCTTTTTGCTTGGTGCAACGAGTGGTCGAACGACTCTTAACGGCGAAGGTTTGCAGCACGAAGACGGAAACAGCCAATTGGTTGCTGGAACCTATCCTACATGTCTTTCTTATGACCCTGCTTATGGCTATGAACTTGTGGTTATTATGCACGAAGGTCTGCGTCGTATGTATGTCGATAACGAAGATGTATTTTACTACCTTACGTTAACAAATCAAAACGCCCTCAATCCTGCTATGCCCAAGGGTGCAGAAAAGGGAATTATTAAGGGGATTTATCCTGTTAATAAAGCGAGTACAGACAAAAATGCAGTGCAACTTGTTGGGAGCGGTGCGATATTCCATGAAGTTTTAGCCGCCGCTGATTTGCTGAAAGATGATTTTGATATTAAAGCGCAAGTATTTAGTGCAACGAGTATCAATGAATTGGTTAGAGAAGGCGATGAAGCACAACGCTGGAATAGATTAAATCCTACTAAGGCCGTGAAAGTTCCTTATATTCGTACGCAACTCAATGAGAAACAACCTGTGGTTATTGCAACGGATTATGTTAAGGCACATTCTGAGCAATTGCGAAAATTCTTGCCTAATCAGAATATGACGGTACTTGGTACTGACGGATACGGGCGTAGTGATACACGTGAGCAGTTGCGTGACTTTTTTGAAGTGAGTCGCTATTGGATCGTTGTTTCTGCTTTATATGAATTAGCGCAAGCAGGAAAAATTGAGCCTAAAATTGTAGAAGATGCAATGAAAAAATATGGTCTAGACAGTTCAAAAAGTAATCCACTTTATAGCTAGTGAGGAAGTAGAAGTATGGCGATTGAAGAAATAACATTACCAGAAGTGGGTGGTGGCGACCCCGTCACCGTTACAGAAATTTATGTCAAAGTAGGTGATAGCATTGCTCTTGATGATCCTTTATTTGGTGTCGAAAGTGAAAAAGCTGTTGTCGACGTTCCTGCCCCTGTTGCAGGTATTGTCAAAGAGATTAGAGTAACGAGTGGCAGTAAAATTAATGATGGTGATTCCATTGCTCGCATAGAAACAGTTGAGGAATCTGCTGGTACGAGTGAAAAAGCTCCCGTAGCACCAGATCCTGCCACAGATGCGAACGTCCCTCAGGCCATACACTTACCAGAAGTGGGTGGTGGCGACCCCGTTACCGTTACAGAAATTTATGTCAAAGTAGGCGATAGCGTTACACTGGATGATCCTTTATTTGGCGTCGAAAGTGAAAAAGCCGTTGTCGATGTTCCTGCTCCCGTTACTGGTGTTGTCAGAGAACTGAAGGTTAACGCTGGTGATAAAATCAATGACGGTGATTTAATTGCCATGATTGTTGTCGCAGGTCAAAGCGCAGCACAAGCACCGGTGGACACTGCTGTAAAAGCAAGCCCAGCTGCTGCTCCTGCTGCTTCTCCACAAAATGTGAGTGTTCCTGTAAGACAAACAACGGGTATCAAAGTACACGGTTCTCCTTCTGTGCGTGCTTTTGCACGTCGTTTGGGAGTGGCTTTATCAGGCGTGTCTGCAACGGGCTCGAAAGGGCGCATCTTGCATTCTGATGTAGAGGCATTTGTCAAAAAAGCATTAGAGAGTGGCGGCGGCGGAAGCGCATTGCCAGCATTGCCTAAGGTCGATGTCACCGCTTTTGGACCGACTGAAACAGTGACTTTATCACGTATAAAGCAGATTACAGGCGAAAGACTTCACGCAAGTTGGGTCAATATTCCTCATGTCAATCTTGTCGAAACCGTGGATATTACGGCCTTGGAAAGTTTCCGTAAATCGTTGAACAATGCAAGAAAAAGCGATGATGACCCTAAATATAGTCCTCTGGTTTTTATTATTAAAGCTTGTGCGCTTGCATTAAAGCAGTATCCTTCGTTTAATTCTTCACTTTCTGATGATGGTAAAGAACTGATTATACGTCAATATTACAATATTGGTGTTGCCGTTGATACGCCTGCAGGTTTATTGGTTCCCGTGATCAAAGATGCGGATAAACTCAGTTTACGTGAGATCGCCTTGGAGTTACTCAGAGTGAGTACCGCAGCAAGAAAAGGGAAATTGGCAGGAAAAGATATGCGTGGAGGTACTTTTAGTATTTCTAGTTTGGGTGGTTTGGGCAGTACTTCGTTTACACCTATTATTAATCCTCCTGAAGTCGCTATTATGGGCTTGTCAAAATCACAAATGCAACCAGTGTGGAACGGATCAGAGTTTCAACCTAAATTGATAATGCCCTTTAGCATTTCTTTTGATCATAGGGTCATAGATGGAGCCGAAGCCGCTCGCATGGCTTCAATGGTAAAAATGCTTTTAGAAGATATGCGTAGAATGCTTGTATAGGAGATAATTTATGTCAAAAATAGAATGTCAAGTTGTTGTTATCGGTGGAGGCCCAGCAGGTTATACTGCGGCTTTTAGGGCAGCAGATCTGGGACGTAAAGTTGTCATCATCGACAATTCACCACAACTGGGAGGCGTGTGCCTTCAGTGGGGTTGTATACCATCGAAAGTACTTTTGCACGCTGCCAATGTTATGAATGAAGCTGCTGAGGCTGAACATATGGGAGTGAGCTTTGCCAAACCCAAGGTTGATTTAGATAAATTACGTTCACATAAAGAGGGAATAATTTCCAAGTTGACGGGCGGTCTCGCTGGTATGGCTAAAGGACGTAAGATACAGTTGGTCAAAGGTACGGGACAATTTATAGATGCCAATACTGTTCAGGTCAATGGCGAAGAAGAGGTCAGTGTTCATTTTGAGCAGGCTATTATCGCCGTAGGATCGCATCCCGCTCCCATGCCAGGGGTTGATTCTGCTCTGCAGGAAAAACTGTGGGATTCTACTACTGCTTTAAACTTAGAAGAAATACCCAAGCATTTACTTGTTGTAGGTGGCGGTATTATTGGTCTCGAAATGGCCGAAGTGTATAAGACTCTGGGTGCAGAAGTGAGCATGGTTGAATTCATGCCACAAATTATACCCCCCGCAGATACAGACTTAGTTAAACCGTTGATGAAGCGAATTTCTACTCGTTACAAAAATATCTATCTTAATACAAAAGTGACAGGCATCAAAAAAACAAATGCAGGCTATGATGTCACGTTTGAAGGCGATAAAGCTCCCAAAGAAGAATCTTTTTCTCACGTTCTCGTTGCCATAGGTCGTAGATCCAACGGCTTCAACGTAAATTGTGAAAAAGCTGGTGTCAACATTGATGAAAGAGGCTTTATTCAAGTCAACAACCAACAGCAAACAAACCTTCCGCACATTTATGCCATTGGCGACGTTGTTGGTAATCCTATGTTAGCGCACAAAGGTGTGCATGAAGGGAAAGTTGCCGCCGAAGTTATTTGTGGATATAAGTCTGCATTTGAGCCCATGACCATACCTTCTGTTGCCTACACCAACCCTGAAGTGGCATGGACAGGTTTAACGGAAAAACAAGCCAAAGAAGACGGCATCAAATATGAAGTGGGCAAATTCCCATGGGCTGCTTCTGGTAGAGCTCTTTCTATCGATGCAACCGATGGCTTTAGCAAGGCTCTCTTTGATCCTGAAACGCAACGACTTTTAGGTATGGGAATAGTGGGTGCGCACGCTGGTGAATTATTATCAGAAGCAACGCTCGCTATTGAAATGGGTGCTGACGCCATTGATATCGCTGCAACAATTCATCCGCATCCGACCTTGTCCGAAACGGTTGCCTTTGCTGCAGAAATGTTTGATGGCTCGATCACAGACCTCGTTCCTCCTGCAAGCGCTCTAAAACGCAACAAAAAGCATAATTTAGGCGAGTAAAAAACTTACTCTCTTGCTGTAAGCTTTAGTTCTGCTAATACTTTCAGCAAGGGAGCAAACCTTTTATCTCCTTGTTGTTGGCTGAGCCTCAGTTTCAGCGCAAGGGCATCCTCGGCGAAATCAACGTCATGTACATAGGGCAAATCAATTAATTTTATGCTCGCACTGCTTTTTGCAATGATGGATTGTTTCAATTCTGCCAAAGTGGTGTCGACGCTATAATTTACATCTGCCCAAACTTCTTCTTTAATTTTTTCTTGGCCACAGATGAGGGAAAATCCTCCATCCAATGTTGGGGCAAATACTATGCTGTGAGCTTGGCATAAGGCAATCGCATCAAAGATAGTCTTTGAGCTGAGATCGGGCGTGTCACTGCCAATCAAAATAACTTTATCATATTGATTCAACAGCTCATTATATATATGAGACATGCGTTGGCCCAAGCCGACCTGCTGTGAAGACGACACCTGAAACACGCAAGGCCAGTCATCAAAAATGGGGCTTTCCGCTAGACTGTGTTCTTCTTCAGACTCACTGATGGCCCAATAGGGGGCAATTTCTAGTTCATGCGGTGAACGATGAGCCACTTCGTGAGCAAGGTCATTTATGCTGTGCAAGCAAGCGAGATAAAATGTTTCTGCAAAATGAGTTCCTTGCGTCTTTGCAAGGCGTGTTTTTGCAGGCGTTAATCCTGGCGTTTTCGCAAATATTGCCAATGCTACCTTTTCCATTATTTTCCTCCATTCATGCTCTGAGCATGTGAGTCACAGATTCGCCTTGTGATGGCTTGATTTCTGTACCAAGACTAACATTAGTCGACCTTTCTGTCAACCTTCGTGCAAAGTTTGATAAAACTCTATCAAGCAAGATATGAAAATAACGATAAATAAGGTAGTATCGCATTATACGAAAACAGAACCGAGGAAAAGCAGTGTCCAAAAGATTATATATTTATCAAATCGCTTTATTTTTATTATGGGTTTTAGGAGTACACTCTCTGAACGCACAGATATTTAATAAAGAGACTTTATCTCAGTCTCCGACAGCCAACACGACTGAGCCAACGACTTACCTTGTTCAAGAAAATGACACCTTGTACAGTATTGCCCGTCGTTTTAAAGTGCAAGTCACCGATTTACGTTCACTCAATAATTTGGGTGACAATACCATTAAAATAGGTGACACCTTAATCCTCAGGGCAAAGAAGGCCACGCCTGTATCAGAGGCTGTGTTCTCTCATACGAATTGGACAAACACCAAAAATGAGAATGTCAATACGGATGTTTCGGGAAGCTATGTTATTAGAGATGGGGACACGCTGTCTTCTATTGCACGTGAAAAATCTATCAGTCTCGATGAACTAAAATCGTACAATGATCTTGATAGCGACAGATTAGTGGTGGGACAAAGCCTGACACTCACAGCACCACGACCACAATACCATACCGTATTGCAAGGTGAATCTCTGTACAGTATTAGCCGTAAATTTAATTTGTCCATCAAACAATTACAAGATTACAATCATTTGGACAGTACCAATATTAATGAGGACGATGTTTTAGTACTCTATCCCTATCTCCGTGCTCCACAAGAAAAAAAATTACAGCAAGATACAGAGATTATGAATGTCAGTCTCACTCAACCTGTTGCTGTCAAACCCATTTTGGCGAACGGCGTCTACGACAAAAAACAACCGTCAGCTAATTTCGAGTTATTGCCAGAGATGAGCATTCCCCAAGAATATAAGAAAGCACAAATCTTGTTTGAACAATTTGACGATGTGGTTAAAGACATGCCTCTGCTTTCACAAGAACTCAAAGGCTATATGATAGTCTTGGATCCTGGTCACGGCGGCTACGATCCTGGTGCGATAGTTGCCAGTGCAGACGGCCTAGGAAATCCTGTTTACATCGTCGAAGATGAATATAATTATGATATCGCGCTTCGTCTTTATAGCTTGCTCGTGCGACATGGTGCGAAAGTAGAGATGACCATCATCAAACCCAATTACACTTTACGAACCACAACAAACTCCAGCTATACTTTTCAAAATGAAAAGAACGGCGTTTATAATCTCGTTTCTCTCAATGAAAGTGATTCTGAATCAGCTAGACCCATAGGTGGACGAAAAGGGCTGGAAAAACGCAGTGAAGTGGCCAACTATTATTTTAAAGATTTTCCCAAAGAAAAACGTGTCTTTATAAGCATACACGCAGATAATAATCCTCATGGTGCGCAAGGCAAATTGATTTTGTACAATAGCCATTCAGAGATGTCGAAAGAGGCCGCTCTGGTGATGTTGCCTTATATGGGACGCAATTCATTTATACGTAATAACGATGAATTGATAGTGCTTAAAAATGAATTCAGCGGATTAAATTTATTAATAGAAGTGCGAAACTTGTATTATCAGCAAAATGCGTGGGCCATTCGCAACGAAGAACTTCGCAATCAAGATGCAGAAATGATAGTGACAGGCCTGCTCAAATATGCCGCTACGCTCAAAAAATAAATGAAATCCTGTGTCATCTTAGCCAATGGCGATTTCCCCACTCACCCTATTGCAAGAAATATTCTCAATAGGGCGAATTTTGTCGTATGCTGTGATGGCGCGGTAAATGAATTTATTGCACAAGGTGGGAAACCTGATAAAATTATTGGCGATTTAGATTCTCTTCACAGCGATATCCAAAAAAAATACCGTCATAGGATCATTTCCCATCCAAGTCAAGAAAGTAATGATTTGACCAAGGCTATTAATTTTTTCCTTTATAATAATATTTTTTCTTTCACTTTGTTGGGTATTACGGGCAAAAGAATAGACCATACACTAGGTAATTTGGGGATTTTGCTCAAATGTTCCGCTCTTCCGGGCGCAATCAAAGCTTATAGTAATAGCGAAAGAATTATCCCCGTAAGCAACAAATCGCAGTTTTCTAGCTTTGCGGGACAGCAAGTTTCTTTTGTGAGTTCATCTCCCTCTTGTCGCATTCAGACGCATGGTTTACGCTATCCTGCCAATAATTTACAGCTAAAAACATGGGATAAGGCAACACTCAACGAAGCCCTGGGCAACACTTTTTCATTAAAAACCACTGAAAAAGTCCTCGTTATCCAAAAATATAAATAATTATTTTTTATACTCAGATTCTCATTTTAAGCCTATTTTTGATATTTTCTCGGCGTTGAAATTGCAGTTTACTTCAAATTAATTTCAAAAAAATTAGATAAGCAAGAGAAAATTTATACAATACGCTAGGAGAATAGAACACACTTCTTTTGTTGAGAAGAAACCCACTTGGAAGGACAAAAATGAAAGTAACAGATATAAATATCCGCATCGCTACAAATGAAAAATTGATGGCATACGCCACTGTTGTTTTAGACGAGGTTTTAGTCATTCATAATATTAAAATAATTAATAATAATGAAGAATATTTTATAGCCATGCCAAGCCGTAAAACCAAAACAGGGGAATTTAAAGATATTGTTCATCCCATCAAATCCGATTTTCGATTATATTTACAAGACTATATTTTGGCCGAATACAAGAAGTCAAGCGAGGAAGAAAGCTCTCCAATGTTATAATAATAGAAAAAATTAATGAAAAAAGGGTTTTATCTCTTTTCAATATTATTTTTTTTATGTAGAATGTAGGAAGTACTTTAAATATTTGGACGTCGCCAAGCGGTTAAGGCACTGGGTTTTGATCTCAGCATACGCAGGTTCGAATCCTGCCGTCCAAGTTTTTCTCTAGTATAAATAACTTATGTTTAGAAACACTTACATATTTATAGAGTGCCTTGTTGTAGGGTAGTTTGAGTTATTTTATTGGATTAGTTTGACTTGTAGAGGTAGTTATGGCAGCAAAAAAACACGTATTAAAATTTGAAACAAGAGAAGACATTGGCAAAGGTGCTGGGAAACGTAGCCTTCTAAAAAAGAAAATTGCTGGCGTCATCTATGGTGGCGAAAAGAATACTAATATTGATGTCAATCAGAGTGAATTTTCTCACTTGTTGACAGGTATTTCAGAAAACTCTATCTTGTCATTAGAAGAAGGTAAGAATAAAAGAAACGTACTCATTAAAGACTATCAGTATGATATCATTACTGATTCCGTTACACACCTTGATTTCTTGGAATTTAGATCTGACGCAGCTGTTGTTATCAATATCCCTATTCATTTGCATGGAGCTCCTATTGGTGTACGAGAGGGTGGTTTACAAGAAAACCGTCTCACACTCTTAAAGGTTAAATGTTTGGCAAAAGATATTCCTGAATCTATTGATTTAGAAATAGGCGATTTGATTATTGGTCAAGCGATACATGTTAAAGATCTCCCTGCGATCAAAAATGTTCGTGTGTTGACTTCGCCCGAACAAACTATTGTTACTGTAACACATACACGTGAAACAAAACAAGCAGAAACTGATGTCGTAGCAACTGAAGAACCTTCTGAAACAGCATAATGCTCGTTCTTGGCTTGGGTAATCCAGGCAAACAATATGATCAAACCCGACATAATGTCGGGTTTTCTGTTTTAGATCAGCTCATAGGAAAATATGATGCTCGCTTCAAGAATAAATTGGGCCTTGCTTTTGAATGGAATGGTCCACATCCTCCGCAAGGACAACATTTACTTGTTAAACCACTGACATATATGAATTTATCAGGCAGGGTTTTGCCTTATCTTTTTAAGAAAACTTCTTGTACCGTTGAGGATCTCATCGTTGTCGTTGATAATTTAGATTTGCCCGTGGGTGCGTGTCGCTTGAAAAAGGGCGGTGGAAATGCTGGTCACAATGGCCTAAAGTCTATTATTCAAGCCCTAGGACACAACGATTTCCTGCGATTTTATATAGGTATAGGTCGTCCCGAGCATAGAACAATGGTTAAATCTTATGTTTTACAGCGCTTTGAAGAAGACGAATTAGACCCTTATCAAGAAAGTTTAACGAAGGCTACTGAATCTTTACTTAAGCTCAATAAGAATAATTATCTTAGTATAGCCAATGAGATTAACCGAAAAATTTCTTAAAGAAAAACTCCTATCGCTTTATCCTAAATTGACAGCCAATACATGTGTTTTTGTGGGGTTTTCTGGCGGCAAAGATTCTGGTGTATTGCTCGATCTCGCAGCCACCTTGTTCACAAACAATGTCTGTGCCATTTATATAGAACACAATTTACGCCCCCCCGCAGAGCAGCTCAAAGAAAGACAACACGTCGTTGATACATGTGAAAATCGAGGTATTCAACTGCGTATTTTTACGAGTTCGTGGAACTATGAGAACAGGCCCTTGAGCAATCAAGAAGACAGAGCGAGGCAGTTACGCTTAGAAGCCTTCCAAGCGGTTTTAGCAGAGAGTTCTCAAGACAGTATCGTTTTATTGGCACATCATGCTCAAGATCAACTTGAAACCATTCTGCAGCGCTTATTGCAGGGCTCTAGCTCTCTTAAATTGCATATTCCTGAAAAACGAGGGCAAATTTTAAGGCCATTACTCTTTGTCAAAAAGAGCGAAATACAAGAATATGCCTCTTTCAATAAACTCACTTTTTTTGAGGATAGCAGTAACAATGAAGAATATTATCTCAGGAATAAAATCAGATTAAACTTTCTTTCAAAACTAGAAGATATTTTCCCTCATTTTGACCAAGGTTTACAGCAATCTGTTCGAGCCTTAACGCAAGTGCAAAATTTTATAGACAGCCACGCGAACAATATTCAGTGGCATGCTAGCACGCTGGAAACGGACGGTAAAGCTACTGGTTTTGTTGTAGATAAAGATATGTTCCTCAGTCAATCGGCCATAGTACGCAAACAAAACTTTCTCGCGATCTTTGATCAAATGTATCATTTAGAAAAAAACTATCGCCTACCTGAGCGGTTTTATCAGCCTCTCATTCAATTACAGAATGACGAGAGAATTGCGCTACAAGGTCATAATATTATTGTTGAGACAAAACGCAACGCACTTTTTGTGACAAATGATGTGGCGGTAGGCGACTATAAAATTGATGTGCAAATGGAATTAAACAAAGAAGTCATATGGCATAATTTCACCTTTTTACTCAATGAAAATGATCAACAACAGGGTGATTATCTGCCGCCACTCAGTTTGCGTGCGCATCAGAAATATCGATTGTGTAATGCCCAGATTGATGATGTCTTATTGTTGCATAATAAAAAGAAGCAGCAGTTTTTTCATAAGAAGTTGATGACATTTCTCGATGAAAAAAATCTCATTAAAAAATTTAGAAATATAGTTCCAGTTTTAAAGACCGACAATAAGATTGTTGCGGTTCTAGGGATTTTAATTTATCCTGCGATAGAGAACGTTTTAGGTCAAAATTTATTTGTTGCAAAGCATTGTACAAAAAATGGTAAAACATGGTATTTTCATATAAAAAAAAATTAGTTCTGTTGCTTGTTTTTCTGTCGTTTAGCGCTTCTTTCTTTTCTAATGAAAATGAGTTGAATGCTAATTTAGAAGGTTTTTACATTCAAGAAGCCTACATCTATTTCAATCAAGGAGACTACAATCTCACAAAAGAATTGTTAGATAAGGCCATGGTATTTGGTCGACAATATTCAGACACATGGTATTTGAGCGCTTTAATTCTAGGCAACACAACCTCTGAAACCAAGCAAAAGAGAGATTATTTTCGTAAGGCTATAGATCTTGATAAATGGTATGGCATCACTCAAAATCAGGTGCATGATCACTATATCAAAGCACTTTATGACTTGGGAGAATACGATGTAATTGCGGGGAAATATGCAGATTATGTTTCTGACAATGCTCAAGAATATATTCTTATTTCTTTATACGAAGTAGGCGATTTTGCTGTGGCTGATGGGATAGCGCTTTATCTCTATAATAGATCGATAGAAAAACGCAATATCATTTTGCTCACGGGACAATATCGCTCACATTTCACTTCGCCCTTCAAGAACTTAGATTTATCAAAGATGACTATTTTGCCCGAATGGAGCGAAGAGTGGTTAGCGAGCCAGTTAGCCAGTTCTTTGGATGAAAGAGTGGTGACTCACTTTTTAGATTTATGGCCGAGCTCTTTTCCTGAGGATAATACCTATTATAGTTTGAAAACGATGTATGATCTTGATTGGGAAACGTCTTTTAACCGCATGCTCAAGCTGGAGCCGACGAGAAACTGGGATATACTGGTAGGTGTTTACAATAGCTTGGAACCTACGTTACAGCCTGTTTTCTGGCGATGGTTGTCTCAGTATTCGGGGCAATTTTTTGGTAATTTGAGTTATGATAATATTAGATCTTATGAAATGGTGGTAAAGCAGGGGCAAATTCAAGAAATTAATTATCGTAGAAGTGACTTCAGTAACATTTATTTTTCTCTGCCTAAGAATATTTTAATTTTGAATCAAGAGGATGTCGAATACGTTTATTCTTTTGATACATATCCTCGACTCACAAGCTATGAAATTAATGGCATAGACAGACAACGTGATTATCTTATTAATATTCCCGAAAAGATCACAATGCCTAGAATAGACACAGACAAATTTTTTACGGTGGAAGAGCTCGATAAAATCCAACCTTTGCAAGAGATCAATGTTTTGGAGGCGTCTTATCAGAATGACGAATACATTGATGGGAAGTTGCGCTATCGCTATATACTATTTGATGGGCAACCTTATTTTATTTTCAGCGATCCTGATGATAAAGGATATTTTTCTCACGAATGGGTGATGCGAGATTGGCAAATTTTAGCTGGACGCATAGATAATAACGGCGACGGTGTCTATGAATTTTATGAACATTACGACAATGGCTTACAAGATGGTTTGATCTATATTGATCCTATTCATAATCAATTAGAGTATAAAAGTTACTGGCTCAATCCCGTCATTAAAACATGGTCAGAAGGCTTGACGGGTTATCTTGCTGCGTGGCAAATAGAACCGAGAGACGGTGAAGTGAGAGCTCAACAACTTGAACGGAATCAAGTAAGAGACAACATCATTCCATGGCAAGTAGAAGAAATACAATCTTATTTTGAGCTTATTCCCAGTCTCAATCGTTAGTGGTGAAAATTATTCTCCCCACGATTTAAGATAAAATGCTCCAACGCTGAGATCAGAAGGCCCATTTTCTTGATATTTCTTAAGACCCAATTGCGTTAAGCATTTTACGTCTAGCGTGCATTCTTCCCATGTAATGGAGTCAGAGTCTAATGCGATGAGTTCTTCTTTTAGTTCCGTACTGATATGACCCATGATCTCAAGGTGAGAATGTTGTTGTTGCCATAGTATTATATTTTCTAGCAAGTTTGAAAGCTTGTATTCATGGTATTGAGTATCTTGATTAGCATAGTATCCACAGAAGAAATAACGAGATCGAGACGGTACTAAGCAAATTCGTGCAGCCTGTGGCTCTATGTTTCCTTTTTGTGCAGCAAAAACATCCAAGGTGGGAACGAGAATAAAATCACAGTTCCATCCCATCGCCAAGCCTTTGACAAGACTCAAACTAATTCTGACACCCGTAAAAGAACCTGGTCCTGAACTCACTACCAGTAGATCAATGGGCAGGGGGCATTGTTTTTGTAAATCAGCAATCTCGTCCACCAAGTATTGGGAATGTTGCATGCCGATTTTTTTTTGCGTGGTAAAATAGCGATCGCTCTTTTCATCAAATAAACAAAGGTTGAGCCACTCTCCTGTGGTATCTATTGCTAAGACGACCATTATCTGTTATGTCTCTTGATTGTTAGTTCGACCTGACCTTCGCTAATACTGAGGTTCTTTGCAATTTCACTCACAGACCATTTTTGCTCTTTATAGAGTCTTAGTATTTGTTTTTCTTTGTCGTAATCGGTGGGCTTGGCAACCTTGTCTGTGGATTGAATTTTATTCCTTGCTAAATCTGTATAAATGCGAAGACTAGAACCAATATCATTTTCTAACTGTGTAAATTTATTTTCAATTTCAACTAAATCAGTACGGTAGGCATCGGCGTTTGCCAGTATCTCTTGCAATTGCGTCAGGTTGAGGCTCACCTGATCTTTGGATTCTATCGCATCTAATAAACTATTTTGTTCATTGGCTATTTGTTCATAGGCTGTTGTTAATTGATTCATTCTAACACGCAGACGTTCGACATTTTCTTGCATGTCAACGAGATTGTCTTGCTTTGCATCCAGCGCTTCCAAGGACGCATTGAGCAAGGCATTTTGAGTGTCTGCTTTTTTGAGGTTGGATACCATCTCAACATTAGACTTATGGTAAGCCTGTAAATTTTTATTGAGTACATCGTGGTCGACCAGTTGTTTGCTGATTTCGCTTTGTACTTTTTTGAAATGCTGTTCATCTTTAAAGAGTTTTTCGGAGTCTGCTTTCAAGTTATTAATAAGAGTGATTGTTTGGTTGAGATTGGCTTCTCTGTTTGTGAGATCATCCAGTATGTTTTCAATTTGGTAAATTTTCTCTAGGTAAGGTTTGATGACATCCTGATTCGTGCTTAAATCGTGTCTATATTGTTGCATAAGGGCCATTTGTTCGTTAATTCTATGGGTTTCTTCCTCGAGGTTTTGGCGTAGTTCTGCAATCTCACTCAGTTCTTTAGAAGAGCGAGAAATTGTCCTCACTGCCAATTCTTGTTCTTCTAATGTCTTTTCAAGATCAGCCATTCTCGTTTTATAGGCTTCGTTCTGAGCATTATAGATAGTATCAATGCGAAGATTCATTTGCTCGAGGCCATCATTTGATTGGCGCATTTCATTTTGGAATTTTGAAATGAGTTGTCCTTGCTTTTGCTCTAATTCTTTTTCTATGTTACTGACATTACTTTCTATAGTTAAAATATGTGAGTCGATATTTTTGAGTTTCTTTCTTGACGCATCTTCTAAATCACTTTGTTTGTTTATCAGAGTATCTTTGGTGGTATTAAAGGTTGCCAACATGTTGTCAAATTTAGTTTTAATACCCTCGAAATAAATATCATATTCTTTTTTAATTTTATTAATAATAGTATGAATTTTTTTATTAAGGGCTTCTTTATTGTCGTTGAGTTTTTGATCAAAATCATTTTTTTGTTCTGTTAAATTTTCTTCATACTGCACTTTGAATTGCTTCGTTTGTGTATCTAGTTCGTCAGAAATAGACGAGAATTGCAACTTGTATCTATTGCTCCAACTATCTTGAAGTTGCCTCATAGCCAGCTCCATTTTCGCTTCCAAGTCCTTCTGTTTTTCTTGCTGTGTCAAAGCGATTTCTTGTTGATAGCTATCAAATTGACTATGCATGTCATCGAATTTTTCGTGGTTGCGGTGAAGAGTGTCTTCTGTTAAACTGAGCTTGGAATTAATCTCGGCTAGCTGTGTCTTGCTGCCTTGCAGTTCTGCTGTCATATAATCTTGGTGTTCACTGATATTAAGATCTATGCTTTCTTTTACTTCACCTAGATCTGTCTTGAGCAAAGCCCACTCTTCCGACATTTGCTTTTTATACTGCTGCCACTTATCCGTACTTTTATGTTGAGCTTGTATAAATTCTTGTTGGATTTCTTCTTCTAATTGAGTGAAAAGCTGGGTTTTTGCAGCGGCAATATGCTCTTGCAATTGGTCCAGTAAATCTTGTTGCGACTTCATCGCATCTTCAATGGTGCCTGATTTTTGTAGCAAGAGTTGTTGCCATTCATCTTGCCATTCATCGAGCTTTATGGGCGCTTCCATCAAACCAGCCCATTTTTGCAACAAGATAGCTTCCGTTTCTTGTAATTTTTTTTCAATGTTAAGATGATTCTTTTCTAATACCTGCAGATTGTTGAGTTCTAGCTCTGTTTTGACGTCTTGAGCAAAGGTGTCAATTTGCTTGTTCATATCTGCTTTGCTATTATCAAGAGCCGTTGCCATATAGCCAATTTCGTCAGCAGTGTTGTTTAATTTTTCACGCTGAAATTGCAGTTCTGATTGCAATTTGATAAAAGACTCTTTGTGTGTATCAAATTGTGTCGACATGTTTTTAAATTCATTTTCGAGGCTTTCATTGAGACGATTTTTTTCTTGGGTGAGCCTCTCAGTCATATTATCAATGTTTATATCAACATCATTCTGACCTTGCCTTGTTTCATTGATACTTTGCTGAAGATGCTCAACATCTAATTTCAAATCATTGAGGTGTTGAATCTGGTCTCGAATATTACTTAATTTTGTCTCAAAGCTTTGCAAGGCTTGTTGTAACTTCATCACATCGTTATTGGCAACATTAAGATATTCTGCAATTTCGTTAGCTCTAGAAATAAGTTTAATCAGAGAATTTTGAGAAGACACAAGTTCTGATTTTTGCATATTTATTTCTTGCATATTTTCGTGATGTTTGTCTTGCAGTTGTTGACTAAAAGTATTCAAATCTTTTAAAATCAAATCACCCAATTTTTTGGTGCTATTTTTAATTTTTGTGGGCAAGTTAAAAATAACGTGATAAAAAAAGAGTATCACCAAGAGGATAAGAATGAGGAAAAAATCAGTAGAGCTAAAGGTCACTGCCTTATAAATTCCTTATATGATCGTGCAAGCGCGAGTAGTGTGAAAAAACAAAGTCAGCTTCGGGGAAATGTTTTTTTCCTTTAGAGCTGAGTAAACCGGTTTTCATACCCACCGCTTTTGCTCCCAATACATCATAGCGATAATTATTGCCGATGTAGCAAATTTCTTCAGGAAGACAATCCAAGCGTTTTGCTAATTCTAAAAAAGGCTGTGCGTGAGGTTTAAGGAAATTTGTTTCCATGCTAGAAAACTGAACATCCCAAGCTATGGCCTCGAGTTTTAAATCGGCCAGTTTATTCTTGAGAGGGAAATCGCTCATGAGTCCTAATTTTACATTTTCTTTTTCTTTGAGATCAAGAATATGTTCAACGACCTCAGGAAATATTTTTATTTTGCTGAAAACATTTAACCAAGAGCCGTAGATAGTTTTTTGTAAAAGAGAATAATTTTCTTCAGTACTTTTGTGTGTCAGCGCTTTGAGCAAGCCTGCTTCTAGTCTATAGAGGTTTTCTATTGAATCGTAAGTTCTGACTTTTTTGCGTATTTTAGAATAGGTGATAAATAAGCGTGGTTGTCTGGCTACATGTAAAATAGAGAGGGCATACATTTGCCAATTGGGATATAATGTTCCATCGAGATCAAATGCAATAGCTTTTAATTTCATTTTATCCTCCTTGCGAATTGGAAGTGGTAAATATTATTTTTTATCAGTGGTTGCTTTGGAGTCATTAACATAGAAACCACTTCCTTTAAATTTAATTCCTACGCTAGGGCTAATCAAGCGGTGAAGGCTATTGATCATATCGCAACCTTTACAGTCTGTAAGCGGAAGGTCGTTGATGGATTGTTTTTCTTCAAAACGATAACCACATTGGCTACACTCGTATTCGTAGATTGGCATATAGTATAAAACTCCATTTGTTAGAATGTACTGGTGAGAACATAGCTAGGACTATTATAAATTTTAACGAGAGTGTCATCATATGACAACTAGCATTGGATAAATTGAATATTTTATTATGACTTTTCGTATAAAATGCTTGTTGTATTGAGTTTTTTAAATTATCTTGGCGTGGGAGTGACACTAAAATTGATAGAATTTGTGAGCAAAAGATCATAAATATAAAAATTGGTATTTTTAGGGTAGGTTTGCCTTATCCAATCGTTCAGACTGAGGCGGACCATGGCTTCGAGTTTTTGGCGGTTACTATTAATAAAACTGGGTTCATTGTAGGATACAAGATTGAAGATAAGTTCTGTAATTTTTATTTTTTGGGTAGTAAGCATGGTATTCATAGGGACATTGAGTCTATCATAAGCAAGAACAGGCTGTAAGCGGAAAAATTCTTTTTTCGTTAAAACATATCTGTGATAATCACTCTCTATATTATCCAAATAGTTGAGAAAATAGGGCTGTGAGTGAGTAATATCAAAGTCTATTTTCAGTCCTAGGTGGGCACTGTCTGCTTTAAAACGAGGCAAGGCCTCTACTATTATATCTTGAAATTGTTTTGCTAAATCTTTGTCAAGTATGAACATACGCCTGAGGTTTATTTTATGAAAAGAGAGGAGAATATAGTCGTGTTCTTCAAAGTCTCGTTGAACAAGATCATCTATAATATCTAGAATACTGTTTTCAATTTCAGCACGAGCTTTTAATTCTTTTAAATAATTGCTATAGTCTTGAGGCGTAGAGAGAGTGGGGTTAAATAGCTGGTTAAATGCGTTGTATTTTTGACTCATTTTTGTGTTATCGCTATTGAAATCATCAATATTATATTGAAAGATCCACTGTATTTTGTACGCAATATAATAGTTTTTACCATTTTTTTGATAACTTTGTAAGTGACGAAATTGTGAGCTTGGAAGGGCTTTGGTGTCTGTTTTTTGGCAACTTATCAACAAGGTGAAAGTCGTCATTAGAAGTAGAAAGAATCTCATTTGTCTTGGCGATCTCTTTGCGTTGAGAGTATGAGATTTCTCAACTCATTAGCGTTTTGTGACTTGTTATATTGTGAGGCGAAATGTTTGTTTTGAATTATTTGCGCAATTGCAACGAGTATTTGTAGATGAAAATTTCTTTCAGAGATATCACCGATGAGGCAAAAAACGAGTTCTATTTTTGTATTTTTTTCATCAAAATAAAAACCTTGAGGATTATAAGCGATGAGAATTTCAAAGGGGACATCTTGTTGAATAACAATGTGAGGAATGGCAACTTTAGAATTAATTACGGTTGATGAGAGCGACTCTCTTTCATGAAAAAGATCTATGAGTTCATCTTGAGGCATGCCTAAACGAGGACTGAGTTCTTGACACATTTCTTCAAATAATTCATTTTTATGTTTGCTTTGATCGTAGTATAAGACAATGGCAGTTTGAACTAATTTATCAAAACGGTCGAGGATGATATTGTCTCGCTCTAAAATAATGGTTGTCAATTCATCGTCGAGAGTATCATTCTGCAGCTTTTTATTGGTAATTAATTCTACCAAACGTATCAAGGCTGTGGGACGTGGAATATTCTTTTTTCGGGCATAAAACCAATAAAAAGAGGCTGATATAAGAAAGAAAAGTAGTGTAATGAGAAGGGGCGTGCTTCCTAAAGAAAAGAGAAAGGTCGTATAGGCGATAATGCCTAAAATGGGGATGTAGGGAAAGCCTTTGCACAGAAATGTCGGTCTGTAAGAGGTGAGTTGACTGTAACGATTGAGCAGGACAGAAAGGCAAGTGAAAATAAAGAGTATGAGCATCATTGCGGATGCCGCTTTGACGAGATTGTTCAAGTTGAGCGCTAAAATGACGGTGATCATAAAGCCGCTGGTCACCAGAATGGAAACATAGGGGATGCCGTTTTTGTTTGTTTTTTTCATGAAAAAACGTGGCAGCAGTTTGTCTTCAGCCATGGCTATAGGGGCTCGTGATGCGGCCATTATGGAGGCATTGGCCGTTGTGGCAAAGGCAAAAATAGCGCTGAGGGTCATGATTATGCCACCCCAGGGGTTCCAGAATACATTGGCGGCGGCACTTAAAGGTGTGTAGGAATTTTGGAGGTCAGCAGGATATAAAACGCCTATCAGGGAAAATAATATTGCAACATATAATATGTTGACGATGACGTATCCGAGGAGCATGCCACGGGGTATGTTTTTGTGCGGGTTCTGTATCTCATCGCCAATGGAGGCAATTTTGGTGAGTCCACCATAAGAGATGAAAACCATGGCTGTGACAGAGAAAAAAGCCGATTTTTTTGCGGTAAAAAAGGGTGTAAAATGAGAAATTTCTAGGTGAAAGCTTGTGCCAATAATAAAGAAAATCATGGT
Source organism: uncultured Spirochaetales bacterium (assembly GCA_964425555.1). Lineage (GTDB taxonomy): Bacteria > Spirochaetota > Spirochaetia > SP-2023 > CAYRNA01 > CAYRNA01. The sequence goes on along the minus strand of CAYRNA010000010.1, from coordinate 1,133 downwards.
TGCCAGCAAGATTATGACCATGAAATTACCAGAATGTGCGCTACTTTTCGTGCCTTTAAGATTGATAAGGGTAAAGAGAATAACGGCGAAAATAGCCATGCTTTTAATTTGCCAGCTTTGAATATCTGCATAAAACAATTGCAAGAATGTCCCCATACCAACGAGGGCAAAAGCGCCTTTTAAGGCAATGGAAAACCAGTTTGAAAAACCCGCAAAAGTACCCCAAAGTGAGCCGAGGCTACGGACCGTAAAAAAATAAGTTCCCCCCGATTTAGGCATGGCGGAGGCTAATTCTGCTTGCGATAAACTCGCAGGCAATACAAGCATTCCTGCCAATAGATAGGCGAGTATCATGCTGGGACCAACAAGATTGTAGACGTAAGCGGGTAGTACAAAAATACCAGAACTAATCATTGCCCCTGAGGCAAGACAGAAAACATCGAATAATTTTAAACTTCTAATACTGTGAGACATGTGTGTTCCTAGGGTTATAACTCCAGCGGTTAGATTTTGCGATCTAATTTTTTATAAAAACAGAGGCGTTTAGGTAATATATATTATAAGAATACCGATTGTTTTGATATATAAATTATAATTATATTGGAGAAAACATGAAAAAATATTATTTAATTTTGAGTTTGATGTTTGTAGGACTATCCTTGAATGCTCAGGATAAGGATGCAACGCAATTGGGTAGCCTTTTTGTTCAGTTCATTCAGCCAACAGAGCAAGAAGTAGAAGAGAACCAACGCCTAGGGAAATTGATTCCGCTGGAGGATGGGATACTTGCGACTCTTTTTGATAGAGGGATTTTAGCGATTAGTGGCAGTAGTACAGAAGCGGATTCGCAGGTGCCAATACAAAGACGGGGGGCATTCTCTTTAGCCGTAGAACAGGGTTTTAACCAATACATACAGTTAATCACTACAAAAAATACCTTGAGTCTTGAAATGTATGATGTGGAAACGGCACAACTTATCACGAAAGTAACGCAAGGGTGGCCTGATGATAACGACGATCAAGGCTATAAAACTTTAGGCGCAACGATGATAACAGAGTTACTCAATAGTCTGTAGTCGTTGAGACAAAAATACCCGAGAGCTCAATGTTCTCGGGTATTTTTATTATAAGAA
>CAYRNA010000009.1:0-41631 GCA_964425555.1 uncultured Spirochaetales bacterium | reverse complement strand
CTTTGATATTTATCTGTGGAGTAAGGGCAAGTGAGCCATAGATTGTGTAAATGATAGCACGGAAAGTCTCGCCCTTAAGCATCAAACTATTTCTTTTTTGTTTATTAACAATATTTCCATACCAAAATCTCCTTTTTAATTATATTAAAACTGGACATTTCTAAATTTATTATTATTTTATTAGTGTTTTAAAACAATTTGGAAAGATACTATTGACAAATCAAGTGTTTTTAGTAGCATTTTTATGTATTAATTTGGTATATTTCATTGAGAATGGCTCAAGAATATATACCAAAAAAATTCTTAAAAAAAATATGGAGATAAAACATGAACAAATTTATTTTATTCGTTTTTGTATCATTCTTACTCGTAGGCTGTGCAACACAGGTTACCACTCTCAGACCAGATGCGAAGTCAACACCAAGTCACTTAACACAGCAACTTTTCTTTATTGACGGACTCTTACAAAGCAAAACCGTTGATGCGGCAGAAATTTGTGGCGGAGCTAACAAAGTAGCAAGGATAGAAACACAACTAACTTTTATCAATGGTTTAATACGTGGAGTTACATTTGGTATCGTTGCCCCTCGTCAGATACAAGTTTATTGCGTAGTATAATTTTTTAAATTAGCATTACCATTGTGATCAGTTATTTCTATTAAAGGGGGAACTGGTCACAATACTCGGCGTATTACCCTTTAAATCCATTTGTCAGCACAATTTGCGGGTATAAATGGTACTGGAAGGTCGCTCAAGTCTTGAGAAAAAGCTTTCCGTAGCACATTCCAATTAACCATATGTCTTTTTACGGTGACTTTTACACGATTATTTAAACCTTCGACATCCCTGCTGGACATCAGCCCTTTCGTCTTAAACCAATTCGAAACCCAAAAACTTATGTTTATGTATCGTTTTTATTCCTTTTTTTATTGCTTCAATATTCGATTACATCACCTATCAATGAATTTCATGACCCACTAAGGGCGTAAATAATCCCAAAATCCGTTGAAAACGATAGCACGAGAAATTCCTCCCCTAATTATACAAAACTATTTCTTTTTCTTCTCTATTCTTGCAATGAGGTTTTCAACGTATTCTTTGCCCGCATATTTTTCACTCATAAAGTCTAGCTTATTTTCTATGCAAAAATGAATATAACGGGGAATCATCACTATATTATCGGGATCTACAGCGAGCTTCTTGTCCTGTGATCTTGGTACAATATGATGAGGATCAATCTTGGACCAGTCTTGTATTGTGTTAACTTTCTTGAGTACATGATTTTTTTCTTCATCAGTCAAACAAGAATAAAAATTATCCGCATCGGGGTCTTTTTTTCTCGCAATATCTTGAGCATTTCTGATATTTTTTTCGTAATCTGATACCACATATTTTTTGACAGGTTTCTCTAATAGCTTTATGTACCGTTTATAGCGCTGCTCTAAATAACGTTCATTCACATTTTTCTCTTTCACATAAATATTTAGAGGGAGTCTATTATAAGTGTTGTAATAATTGACAAAATCATCAAATGTCATCGGTTTCATTTTAAAATCTCTTCGCCTAGTGAATGCATTATTTTCTACAAATTGCTAGTATAACCATCATTGCCAAATCATCCTAGTACTTCCTGAAGAATCTCCTTCCTTCTTTTTTCATTACTCTCACAATGTGAATATACAGGTCATTCTCACAAAGATAATTGTTGAGTTTTTTTATCAATACAACATTTCTTATCGATATTTTATTATTTATATTGACTTGATTATTTTTATGTGTTATAGTATTCCTATATTTTTATCTCATTCGCATATTTGTTATGTGATGATGATGAAAAACAATAAGATAAACCCATATATATGGAGAATAATATTATGGCTGAAGTTCAGTTAAAAGGAATCGGTAAGGTATACGATAAAAATGTACGTGCCGTTGAAGATGTAAACATCGATATTAAGGACAAAGAATTTGTAGTTCTTGTTGGTCCTTCTGGTTGTGGTAAGACCACTACTTTACGCATGATTGCTGGTCTAGAAGACATCACTGAAGGTGATATTTTAATAGACGGTAAACGTGTCAATGACGAAGCACCCAAAGATAGAGATATCGCCATGGTTTTCCAAAACTATGCACTTTATCCTCACATGAGTGTTTATGACAACATGGCTTTTGGTCTTAAAATTCGTAAATTTGCGAAAGACGAAATTGAACGTCGTGTACAAGATGCTGCCAAGATACTTGATATTGTGCAACTACTATCTCGTAAGCCTAAGCAACTTTCTGGTGGTCAAAGACAACGTGTTGCGGTTGGTCGTGCTATTGTCAGAAACCCTAAGGTTTTCTTGTTTGACGAACCACTGTCAAACCTCGATGCAAAACTACGTGTACAAATGAGAACGGAAATTTCTTCATTGCACAGTCGTCTAGAAGCAACCATCGTTTATGTTACCCATGATCAGGTTGAAGCGATGACAATGGGTGATAAAATTGTTGTTATGCAAGGTGGAAAAATACAACAAATTGGTTCACCTCTGAAATTGTACAATGATCCTATCAACCGTTTTGTTGCGGGATTTATCGGTTCACCACCAATGAATATCAATGTTGTAGAAGTTGAACAAAAAGATTCTGACTTATTCTTAAAGAGTGAAGGAACTTCTCTAAAAGTGCCTGCTAAATATACGAGTAAGCTAGAGAGCTATGTTGGCAAAAAGATCTACTTGGGTATACGTCCTGAAGATCTTAGCATCATTGAGAAAAAAGACCCCAACAATACTCTAGAAGCCGACGTACAAGTAGTTGAACCTTTAGGGGCTGAAACGCATTTGTATCTAGGTGTCAGTAACCATCAATTTATCGCAAGAGTGGCGCCCACCAATGAGCTAAAAATAGGTCAAAAAGTGCTACTTGCTTTCGATACAGATAAAATAACAGTATTCGATCTTGAAACTGAAAAATCTTTATTCTTTGAAGAATAGATTCGGTTTCGCGACTTAAAAAAGAGGTAAGAGGTGAATATAATGTTCACCTCTTTTTTTGTCTCCACATTTTTATACCGTATAAAATATACAAAAATTATTAAAAAAGTGTCTTCACTAATTTTTTAAGATGGGGGTACAAGCGACTTAAACTGGATAATTCTTTTTGGAGAGAAAGATTCCACTCTTCTTTCTTGGCACTGTCTTTTACTTGGTGATTCATTTTTTTACAAAAGGGTTGAATATCTTCCAGATACAACACAAGCTCTTCACTCGCTTTCCATTCTATAAAGCGTGTCAGAATGTAGGCCACAGCATCCTTGGTGGGATGAAGCAAATTATTTTTATACCAGCGATAATCTCTCATTTCATCCAATAAAATTTCATACGCACCAAAATATTCGACAAAAGGTAAAACGGTCAGATTGGCTATCATGCAACGAAGAGACGCTTTGCTCAAACTATTTTCAGTGGCATCGCTGCCGAGATAACGAATAGGACTCAAGGTTAAAATAATGTTCAAGTTTTTGTTGGCTCTTTTCAACAATAAAAAAGTTTCTGTCAGTCTTTCACTGCCTTCACGCACACTAATTAGTTTTCGTTCAAACACATTTTGATCGAGCTTATGACAATTGGCTACAATCTGATTCGTTTCTTTCTGCACATAGGCATAAGCCGTTCCCAAGGTAACAACTAACACATCAGAATTAAGCAAGCGTAGCCTATCATGCTCTATGGCTTTGTTCATCTTTAGCACCGCATTTTCACAATTACCGTCGTCCATGTGGCTGGCAAAATCAAAATGCTTAAAAAAACCTTTATGTTCAAACACTTCATCTGCGGCTACATGTTGCTTAGCAACCAACCTTTCCAAAGACTTTGCAACACTCACAGGGTTGTACAATGGGCCAAAATGACTTTCTGTCACACGCATAAAATGTGTTTTACACCAAGAAAACATTTCCGTAGCAAAACAAGATCCCATGAAAAAAAACCTCTGTTTCACACTCACTCGATGAGGTGATCTGGGTAATTTAACGGGTGTAATATTCTTTTCATAAAATAAATTGCGCTGATGAGCCATGCCCTTGATTATCTTCAATTATCAGTAATAAAGCAAGCTAGACTCAAATTTCTTAGGACAAATAGGCAAAAACAAGAATCCTATCTTGCTCAATATGACTATTTCGGTTACTCTTATAAACGTAAATCATAAGAAGGATAAGAGAAACTACAATGAAAGAATTGCGCTCGCAATGCAAAAAATTTATAGCACAGCAATTACAAAACCTTGCTGTCCAAAAAAACATTGAACTAGCACTCACAGAAGATGACATTGTCATTGAAATTCCGCCAGACAGCACCCTCGGCGACTGGGGAATCCCCCTCTTTACTTTTGCAAAAAAATTTAGAACAAGCCCCGCAAAAATTGCGCAGGAATTGCAAGAAAATATTTCTGCCACGGAAATACAGTACAAGGCTGTCGGTCCCTATCTCAACCTTTTCTTGAATAAAGAAAAACTGATGCAACAAACACTCACCAAGATTCACAAGCAAAAAGAAACATACGGCCGTAACGATCTCTTTGATAACGAAAAAATCATGGTGGAATTTTCAGGCCCCAACGCCAATAAGCCCTTGCATCTTGGCCATTTACGCAACGACGCTTTGGGCGAATCTCTCTCTCGTATTTTAGTCAACTGTGGCGCCGATCTCAAGAGAGTGAATATCATTAATGATAGGGGCATACACATTTGCAAATCCATGCTCGCTTACCAAAAATTTGGCAAAGGGGAAACGCCTCAATCTGAAAACATGAAAAGTGATCATTTTGTGGGAAAATACTACGTCAAATTTAATACGTGGTCACAAGAAGACAGCACTGCCGAAACGCAAGCCCAAGAAATGCTCAGAGACTGGGAAGCTGGCAACAAAGAAGTTTTAGAGCTTTGGCAAACCATGACTCACTGGGCTGTCGATGGCATAAAACAGAGTTACATCGATACAAACATACATTTTGATACCTATTATTTTGAAAGCCAAACCTATAAATTGGGCAAAGATATTGTACTCGACGGCTTAAAGAAAGATATTTTTACAAAAAATGATGACGGAGCTGTCGTTCTTGACATGAGCGAAATCAATTTGGATACAAAAGTGCTTCTTCGCAGCGATGGGTCTTCGCTTTATATGACGCAAGACATAGGTACGGCGGTTGAAAGACACAAGGATTTTGATTTTGACAGACTGATTTACGTCGTTGCCAATGAACAAGATTACCATTTTCAAGTGTTGTTTTATGCCCTGCAAAAACTGGGATATTCTTGGGCAAAAAATTTGCACCACCTATCTTATGGCATGGTCAACTTGCCCGACGGTAAAATGAAATCACGTGAAGGAACTGTCATTGATGCGGACGACCTCCTGCAATCGCTGACATCCATTGCTGCAAAAAACATCCGAGACAGAGGCCGAGAGCCACAAAATGATGTTGACAAAAAAATTGCACTGGGGGCTTTGCATTACTATTTATTGCAAAGCTTGGCGCACAAAGACATGCTTTTTGATAGCACAGAATCGCTTTCATTCACAGGCAATACGGGCCCTTATTTACAATATACTGGTGCACGCATCTGCAGCGTCGAACGTAAAGCGGATGCCCTTGATTTTTCAGTCATCGATTATAGTTTGCTCCAAGATGACGCCGAATGGGAAATCATCAAAGAACTCGCTGCCTTCCCACTGATTGTAGAGCAGGCTGGTATGGAGTACAGCCCGCAAATTATCACCAATTATTTGTATCGATTGGCCAAAAAATTTAGTCAATATTATACTTATCAGTCAATTTGGGAAGCAGAAAAACCTGCCTTATCGCAAACACGATTATTATTAGCTGTGAGTATTAAACAAGTTTTAAAAAACGGCTTATACTTGCTCAATATTCCTTTTTTGGAAGAAATGTAAGAACTAATTTTTTCTAAAATTAGAAAAAAGACTATTTAAAAAATGGTTTTAAATGATGCCTTTTTATATACTATAATCTATATTAAAAGCGATACAATAACCATCAACTAACATAAAAGGGCGTATTTCCCATGAAGCAAAAAGTTTTATCATTTTTTTTACTGTTTTCTTTTTTCAACATTGTCACCTATGCACAGAATAGTAGTGCCTTATCCTTGCAGGATAGTTTTCGAGAAGTAGCGCAAATATCCTTGCCCTTTGTGGTTGAAATTATTACCGAAGATATTGTTGAAACCTCGGATCCTATTAGTTTATTTTTTGGTGGACAATCCCCAGATCGTGTCCGCTCAGGTTTGGGAAGTGGCTTTTTTGTCCGCAAGACCAAAGACACCTATTACATCCTTACTAACAACCACGTCGTTGAAAATGCGAATACGATCAAGGTCAAAAGTTATCAGGGCAAGCAATATGCTGCAACACTTGTGGGCGGTGATCCCCTCAAAGATTTAGCTCTGATTTCTATTAACACAAAAGATACTTTACCTATTGCGGTACTAGGGGATTCCGATAAACTGCAAGTCGGTGATATCGTTTTTGCCGTCGGTAATCCCTTGGGCTTTGAATCGTCTATCACACAAGGTATTGTCAGTGCGCTTGGTCGTTCGCAATCTCCCACACTCAACGCCCTCACCGATTACATCCAAACCGATGCCTCAATCAATCAAGGAAATTCGGGCGGTGCGCTTGTTAATCTCCGTGGCGAGGTCGTAGGAATCAATTCATGGATAGCCAGTAAAACGGGTGGCAATATAGGTCTGGGCTTCTCTATTCCTATCAATAATGCCCGTAGAACTATTGACGATTTCATCAACACGGGTAGCGCTCGCTATGGTTGGCTCGGCATTAATATGGGCGAGCTTTCTGAAAATTTAGCGAAAGAGATTAAAACAAAAAATACTATGGGAGCTTTTGTTTACAATGTTTACGACAAGTCACCAGCCGCTCAAAGTGGCATACAGGCCGGTGATTATATTATTGCGGTCAATGGCAAAAGTATACAGAGCATCTCTCAATTCTCACAAACGGTTGCCAACCTTGAGGCAGATCAGATAGTAAATTTCACTGTCATACGCAACAACAAAGAGAGAGAACTGAAGGTTAAAATAGGACTACGCAGTTCTGCTGTAGGTCAAAATAGTAGTCTATGGCCTGGTGTCTCTATTATTACACTGACCAACGATATTAGAAAAGAACTCAAAATTAGCCGTAGCAAAGGTAGTCTTATTATAGTTGGTGTCATTCAAGACGGTATTCTTTCAGAATCAGGCTTACAACGAGGTGATATTATCCTCAGTATTAATGGTAAAAAAATGAACACGCTCACTGATTTTTATAATATCATTAATTCTGCTCCAAAACTGACATTTGCTTTGGACAGACAAGGTAGAGAAATTGAACTTACAGTTAGCCATCAATAAATATTTTTTAGCGCTTGTACTTTGCATCCTAAGCCCTTCCCTACTCATGGCGAAGGGTGCGAGTGACAGAGTCAAAATAGCGGGCAAAGCCTCATGGGAGCAAGCTCTTCCTAGCGAAAGAAAAACTCAGTTCACAGCGATAGAATCACCAGAAATAAAAGAGATAAAGCCCGATCAAAAAGATTTTGTCAAAAAAGTATTGGGGATAAGCACTATGGTAGAACTGAATCCCCATGGTCTCAAAATGCTAACATCAGGCGTAAAGTACGACAAAGACAAGCAATATTGGCTTATTCAGGGCGTTACCATTCAAAATGTTATAGGGCATTTTGTGCTGTGGCAAAACAAAAACGAATACCTCCTCGAATACAAAACTAAAACGGACAAAAAGAAAGTATTTAAAGAAAACCATCCTTTGATACTCATTACAACCATGAAACCCGACGCAATTTATCACTCTCTTACAACAGAGATTGTGAGCCTCAATGGCGAAAATCTAGAGGCCCTTTCGCAAGATTAGGCCTCAATTTTCTATTTTACTCTGAAATTATAAATAACAAATTGAGCTTGATAAGTTCCTTTGTTATCGTTACTATATTTGTTGATATATATGTAACTCATAAGCATCTCCGACAATGAATTAGGACTATTTATTAATGAACGAAATTATTAGTGCAGACTCAACGCTACCCCAGAACTTATTATTAATCCAACTCAGCGGAAAACCCATCTTCCCAGGTATTTTCACTCCTGTGATGATCACAAACAAAGAAGATATAGAAGTGGTTTCTCAAGCATTATCCACAGACAAGATGATAGGCTTGATTTTAAAGAAAGAAGACGAAGAACCTCCTTTTTATGAAATTGGCACAGTTGCACGCATAGTCAAAAAGATCAACCTCCCCGACGGTGGTTACAATATCTTTATTTCTACCTTAAAACGTTTTAAAATTAATAAAATCATCACTCACAAATCGCCTTATTTTGCCAATGTCAGTTATCTCGATGACACTTTCGATGGAGATAAAACCGAACTCAATGCGTTAACACGAGCCCTCATTAGTGACATGAAAGAACTTTCTGAAGGCAACCCACTGTTCTCTGAAGAAATGCGACTCAACATGGTCAACATTGACAATCCAGGTAAAGTTGCCGACTTCATCACCTCTATCTTGAACCTCAATAGAAAACAGCAACAGGCTATTCTTGAAATCATAGATATTCGTGAAAGAATTCAACAAGTCCTTATCTACATTCGCAAAGAGCAGGAACTTTTAAAAATACAGAAAAAAGTGTCTCAGCAAATTAACGAACGCATAGAAACGAACCAACGAGAATATTTTCTACGAGAAGAACTGAAAGCGATACGCAATGAATTGGGCGAAACCGTTGATCCTAAAACCTCTGACTACAATAAATTTAAGAAGATTCTTGATAAAATTAGTTTTGATGAAGAAAGCCACGAGCAGATTTACAATGAATTAGAAAAATTTGCCACCATGGATCCTGCTGTTGCAGAATATACCGTTACTAAAAATTACCTCGAAATTATTACAAAATTGCCTTGGGAAGAGCCCAAACCCGACGCCATAGATCTCGCAAAAGCTCAAAAAATCCTCGATAAAGATCATTACGGTCTTTCTGATGTCAAAGAAAGAATCATAGAATATCTTGCCGTTCGCAAACTCAAAAACGATAGTAAAGGTTCTATTATTTGCTTAGTGGGTCCTCCAGGTGTGGGTAAGACCTCTATAGGAAAATCAATTGCGTCTACTCTCAACAGAAAATTTTTCCGCTTTTCCATGGGTGGCATGAGAGATGAGGCGGAAATCAAAGGTCACAGACGAACCTACGTTGGAGCTATGCCAGGGAAAATCATCCAAGGTCTCAAAATAACGAAGTCGAAAGCATCTGTTTTTCTTTTAGACGAGATAGACAAAGTTGGCAACTCTTATCACGGCGATCCCAGCTCTGCACTCCTCGAAGTCTTAGACCCCGAACAAAACACGACCTTCAGAGATCACTACCTCGATCTCCCCTTCAACTTGAGCAATATCTTGTTTATCACGACCGCCAATACGCTGGACACCATCCCTCCTCCCCTCCTTGACCGCATGGAAATCATCCGTTTATCAGCCTACATTGATGATGAAAAAATAGAGATAGCGCACAAATATCTTGTTCCAAAATCAGTTAAAAAACATGGCCTCACCAAAAAGGTTGTCCGCTACAATAAAAGTACCCTCAAAACGATTGCCGAAAACTATGCACGCGATGCAGGAATGCGTTCTTATGAAAAAATCTTGGATAAGATTAATCGTAAAGTCGCACAAAAAGTCGTCGAAGGCCAAGAAGAATACCCTATCACCATTACTTCAGACAGCCTACAAACTTATTTGGGACAACCTTCTTTTGACAAAGGCGAAAAAATAGTCTTAAACCAACCGGGTATGAACATAGGTTTAGCGTGGACAAATTTTGGTGGCGATATTATTTTAATTGAAGCTATCGCTTTATCGGGCAAGGGTGAATTAAAGCTGACGGGTAGAATGGGCGATACCATGAAGGAATCGGCCTCTATCTCTTATTCTGTTGCACGAAATTATAGCAGTAAATTTGATATTGACCCCACTTTCTTTACAAAAAACAATATTCACCTCCACATTCCCGAAGGAGGAACGCCAAAAGATGGACCTTCCGCTGGGATTACGATGGCGATTGCCCTATTGTCTCTTGCGATGGGTAAAAAAGTGAATACGCTTTTTGCGATGACGGGTGAGCTTTCTCTCACAGAAAAAGTTCTTCCTATTGGTGGATTAAGAGAAAAAGTCATTGCCAGTCGTCGCAATGGAATAAATAAAATCATATTTCCTAAAAAAAACATGAAAGATTGGGAGGAGATTCCCGAAAATATAAAGAAGAATATTGAGATTTTTCCTGTATCTACTTTTAAGGAAGTCGTTGATTTATTATTAAACAATAAGTAGGAAATACTAAGAACATTTTTATGAGACAATATTACAAAATTATATTATTATTTTCTTTCATCTTTGTTCTTGCTACTATCAACCCCTTAAATAATAATACCACCCATAGACCCCTCGCAGATGACAGCTTTCACTTGTACGCAAAAGAGGCTTATTCTAATACGGCGGTGTTAGTGCAATACGACTATTCTTACAGCAACACTCCCGATTATTATTATGATTATTACTACAATGATTATTACTACTATCCTTCTGAGCCTGAGGCTGAACCCGAGCCAGAGCCAGTGACTCCTCCCCCTACCGTCGTCACACCCCCGCCAAACTTTGATAACTTGAGTCAAGCGATCAATAATCTCAGCGAACAACAGATTGCAAACAACGAGCAAAAATCAAGAAGTAATGACATACAAGAAGTGAACAACGAGATCCAAAGAGCTCGCAACGAAGAGATTAAACGTCAGAATGATATTAATGAGGATTATTTAAAAAATCAAAAAGCGTTGAGAGAGAAAGAGCAAGAAGGCATAAAGCAATCTCAAGCCGAACTCTTTTCCGTCGTAGAACCTGGGTCTCATTGGTAAGTCTTTACAAAGTTTAATATTTTATGGCAATCCTCTGAGCAAGTTTGTCTGCCGTAGACAAAGAACCCAGTTGGCCTATCCCAATCCTTTTTTAGTATCCTCGATAATCTCAACGCATTTAAACTATTTATCTAATTTTAGGAGTACTGCTGGGAAGTTGTGTGTATTCTTTTCCCAAAGGAAGAATTTTGTAATAGCGTGAATCATCGTTAGCACGAGCCTTCCACACCACCGTACTACCAAAATTTTCATTGCGTATCCGTAAGAGAACCGTTTCTGAGACATCGCCCATCAAACTGGCAACACCTCTATACAGTGTAAGCAATTCATTTTTAGCAAGGGCATGCAAATCGGCATCCATGATATTGAATCTTTTACTGGGAAGCTTGTATTCCTCAACCAAGAAAGCTGTTTTATTTTTCTCATCAATCCTATATTCCACAATGCGACTCAAATTATCATTCAATGAATTATAAACCCCAAAGTCGAAAACCAACATATTATTATTTTCTAGCCATACTATGGGTCCAGTTGCCTTGGGGGCATCTTGAGCTGCAATATTCAAGCGACGTTTCCCCCATTTTTTATCCCATACTGTAGGATAATTTTCAGAAGCCAATATCCATTTCAATGTTTTCTTCCAAGGATCAAAACCAATAATAGCCCCTTGATTTCTTAAGCTTGCAGTCATCGTATTTGTGTTGTGATTAAAGCCAATGGAATTGAGATGCACCCAGTCACCCGGTCTGCCTTCAAACGTTAAGGGTTGGCGCTTAATATCAAGGTAGTCTTGCATTTTCCACATTTCCACAATCTCACCATCATTATTTAACTGCATAATGGCATCTTGCAAACCCGGTTGCTGAAAACCAAGTTGTCGTACAATGTGCCTTGAATTAGAAGGAAGCAGATAACCTTCTTTAAAAGGAATAGCAGAACCATATAAATAGTTAGCCACAGTAATCATGCGTTGAACTCGTCCAGCAAGAGAAACTTCAATCAAAGTGCTGCTCATAAAGCCCATTTCTTTACCAACCAAAGCGAGTAAATTACCGTTTTCTAGTACATCGAGAACCATGTTGTACTGCGTATTCATCCATGAAATCCTGCCGCCTTCTGTCATAATGAAACTCTTTTGTGGACCAGAAATGAGGTGCTGCAAATCATCTCTACCCTTCACGTCTATCGTGAGATTGGGGTCAAAGGGGAGCGTACCAGCGGGGGGAAGTACGAAGCTTTCCGTTACGGGAGCGTATTCATCTGTTCTAAAAATGACTTTTAAGACGGTGGGCTGATAGACATTGAGACCAATTACAGAAATATAATGTTTGTTTGCTTGAGGCGATCTTGCAAGAATCTCATAATTGCCGTTTTGCACCTCCACCGATGTAAGAGCCGTCGTTTCGTAAGAAAGTTCTGTTGTCGCATAATTGCCGTTTGCATTTATCACAGGTTTCTGAATAGTGCGAATAATAAAATCTTTTCTCGTTGTTTGACCATCAAGTTGAAAAAGAGCGGTCAAAAGAATCATCAAAAAAAAGAGATTATGAGGTAGTTTTATCATTCTTGCAAAGTGTGCCATTATTTTCTTGTAACGCAAACGAGGTGACGTTCGGGCTCAACAGCTGAAAATGTCACAAGTGGGTTAATTTTGACATCGTAGTCATCGCATAAAAATTGAAATTCAGATTTGATCAGAGATAATTTTCCTTTGTAAAAGAAAGATGTCCCTTCAGCGCTCATCACATTTTCTAGTGACCGCCAATACGATTTATCTAAGGGGTGAAAAGCTCTACAGGTCAATGCATGAACCTTGTTCTTTACACTCTTCAAATCGCTTTCGACAATCTCAACCCTCTGTGACAGTTGCAATTTGGTGATGATGTAACGCAAAAAATCACAGCGTTTCTTCATTCTTTCAACCAAAAAAACACGTGTTTCAGGCATAAAAATAGCCAAGGGGATACCAGGTAAGCCCACGCCTGTGCCTATATCAGCGAGAGAAGATAAGTCATTTTCTTGAAAATAGCGGAGGGGGCTCAAACAATCCAAGAGATGATTTTCAACAAATTCAGAACCTTCTGCTTTTACAAAGTTAGAGTGTTGATTCAGCTCTTCCAAGGCCAGAGTGTAGATTTTGAGTTGCTCGTATTGTGCTGTGCTATAAATAATTTCGAGAGATTCTAAGCCCTCTTTCAATTTTTGCTGGGCGTTGGTATTAAACCATTGTGACTCTCTCACAGTTCTTCCATTTTTTGCAATTTTTTCTGCGTTGTCAATAATTCATTCCTCAATTTTTCATTTTCATTCTTCAATTGCTTCATCGCTATATTTTGAGACTTAGACGCTTCCAATAAATCACCTTCTTTGAGTTCATTGAGATGAAGTGTGTCGGCAAAATCGGATGAATGCGACATAAAATCGCTCTGTATTTCATCCTGTAAATCGTCCAAAGTGGATATTGTCCTATCCTTATCTGCCAAGGCTTCTAACAGGCGATCACGTAAACGCATCATTGCAAGACTGAAAGTAGATTTTGGCGACAAAGAGACAATGGGTATGCGCTGATTAATGGATTCGACCATCAAGGTTTCCCTGTAGAGAACCGCAACGATATCGAGAGATAAGCCTAAGAAATGTTCGCTCGATCCCTGAAGTTTGTCGCACATTTTAATATCACTGGGATTTGTCACTTGATTCAAAACGATCTGAGGATGAAATTTTGCAACATTTTGTGAAAATATATCACAGCCTTTTTTATCCACCGTTCTCAATTTTTTCAATAAATCAGGCCATAAAATTTTTTGCAGAGAACCCGATCTCATTAAATTTTTTATCAATTTCGTTGCGCCACTGTCCTTGGTAAAGCAATTTCGCAAAAGGTAAAAAAGCGTATTCTTTAAAAAAACATAGGCGCTTAAGAGCGAAGTGGCATTGGGATTAACGACAAGCAAGCTATAATCTGCCCTGAGAAAAAAATTGACCGTGTTGCGGTAGGTTCCTGCGCCAAGATCGATGACGAGAATATCGCACTCTAAACTTAAGATCAACTTGTATAATCGAGACGTCGTTTGAGCATGAATATCCGCAATACCCGGTAATTCTAATTCACCAGGGATAAAAGAAAGGTTGGTATAATTTGTGGGATAAATCACATCTTTGAGCTTGATGTTTCTATTAAGAACGACGTGTCCCAAGCCTTGATCACATTTCAGACCACCTAGCATGACGTGTTGGTTAGAACTACCTAGATCCATGTCTAGGATAATTATTTTTTTACCCGTCTTCGCCAAGCTAATAGCGAGATTCGTTGACACTATAGACTTACCTACACCGCCCTTGCCACTCGCCACAGAAATAATTTTCATTCAACCCTCTCTATAGTCACAAATATTGTCGTCATTTATGCCATTTTCATAATAACGAATATCCCATCTAGTCCCTAATCATAACAAAAGTATAAGCCCTCTTCTTTACAGTTCCTTCTAAAATCATTAGAATTATAGAAAGTAAAGGCAATGACTCTACCCCCTAATAATAGAGTGATTACTCTGTTCCAATATTCGTAAAAATGCGGTACTCATTCTAGTAATATGAAAAAAAGATATATCTTTCATAGCGATCAAAAAAAATCATCTCAAGCTATCATCTACAATGCCCAAGAAATAGGCATTCCAAAAAATCATGTCGATGAAGATGCTCGTAATGTCATTTATCGTTTTAAGCAAAATGGCTACGAGGCCTATATTGTTGGCGGTGCGGTCAGAGACTTGATCTGCGATAAAATTCCCAAAGATTTTGATATCGCCACCAATGCAACACCCAAGCAAACAAAGAAAATTTTTAGAAATGCTCGCATTATTGGCAAACGATTTAAGCTTATTCATTTATTTTATAGTCACAGCAATAAAATCATTGAAGTCAGTACATTCAGAGCCAAAGATAAAGAAAGCAACAATGTTTTTGGTACATTGGTAGAAGATGTCACTCGGCGAGATTTTAGCGTTAATGCACTTTTCTATGACCCCACAGAAGAAGAAGTCTTAGACTTTGTACATGGTTATGAAGATTTAAAGAACAGAAGATTGCGTTGTGTCGTTCCTTTGCGTGATACTTTTAGCGAAGATCCTGTTAGAATGATACGTGCCATAAAATACAGTAGCACTCTCAGTTTGGACATCCCCATGGATATTGCTAGAAAAATCAAACGAGACGCCAAGCTCCTCAGTGCCGTTTCAACATCCAGAGTGAGCGAAGAAATCAATAAAATTTTTACGACATCTTGTAGCAGTACTATTATTAGCAATCTCAAGCGCTATCATTTATTTGCCATACTTTTTCCGCAAATAGCGCAATTGTGCAAAAAAAAGCCTGCCCTCTTTACCTCTATTATTAATCATTTGGATACAATTGATGCGAACAATCAAAAAGAGAAACCAAAGCAACAATCTAAAAAAAATAAGGTAAATGTAGAACCTTTAGCGTGTTTTCTCTACCCTATTATAGAAGAGCTTACGGTGCAACAATCTTTTTCTGATGAAAGTGAATTTTATTCTAGCATTAACCAACTCAAACAAATTTTATCGCCCTATATTCCTCCCAATGAGCGCATTGAAAATGCCCTACGCTATTATTATTCAGAAAATGATTTACTTGCCCCCATGACATCATACAAACAATGGAAAAGACTGAGAAAAACGTCTGTTTGACCAGTATCTACAACAGTCCTTTCCCCCCCTTAATCTATACAGGAGATTCTTTATGAAAAGTACCGATTTAATGCGTAAAGACCGAGAATTACGCCGCCAAGAAAAAAAACAACGGATTATCTCAGATAAATTAGCTAGTCGTCATGGCTCAGTTGGTCAATGCATCAGCCAATTACACGATCTCTTTTTCTTCGATGAAGAAAAAATCTACAACATCGATCAGAGCAGTGAAATATTTGAACTTTTAGTCGAACTCCAAGAAGAAAATACGGACAAACAATTGTTTAACATTATTAACAAAGCCGTACGAAAAACAAAAGTAAAGCTCAAGCAAGAAGCAATAGAAGAATTGTGTCATCTTGTGGACATTGATGCGGAATCTATCGATTAATTTTCGTCTGGAATTGCTTGCTCATTGATGAGTTCTATCGGCTTGAACACAAGTTGATCTAGTACGGGGCTATTCAGTGCGTTTGACATGATAAGTGTTTGCAACCATTGTTGCTGAGAATGCATAAGAGGCCCACCAGCAACGACTATTCTATTGTCATTGATGATTTCCACTGTTTGATCATCATTTCTTAAAATAGCCTCTACTTTCAGATTTGAGATAGTCTTGTCGCTGTTGTTCTTAATAAAGAAACGATAGACATAGTAGCGCTTATCAAAGCCCGTGTACAAACTCTGATTAAATGCCCGAAACTCTAGTCTATCTTCATAACTCGTCTTTTCTTGTGCTATCAAGGGAAGATCGAGAATATCAGCGCCATCTTCAGAGAAAACAATATTCGTTGGTGTCAGTTCAACATTCCCAATGACATCCTGACTAAAGAGAACGGAGAGTGATTGCTGCAAAGGTATGGCGGTATTGGCAGGAAGTGGTGTATCCGTTTGATTCAACTCTAGGCTATTACTCGCTAGCACTTCCCCATCGAAACTTTTTGCAATCATGTTTAAATCGGCACTAACAATGCTATCTTTGAGAACCACAGAACCCTGAAGATTATAGCTCGTTGTCCCTTTATGGGCGGTCATGCGAGAATTATCAACAACGAAAGTGGCAAAGTTATCCCACCTTTCATTTGTGGTGTCTAGCTCTAGTTCTTCTTCTATGGGCGTGTCTTCAACGGCTTGCTGATCCTGTATTCTCTTCTCTATTTCTCGCTGGTACTCTAAGCGTATTTCCTTGGATTTCCAGTTCTTATAATAGTCATATCCCAGTGTACCACCCAAAGCAAGAGCGATTATGCCGAGAAAATACCATAAAAATGCGTAACCTATTTTTCTCTTATTTTTCTTATTGATATATTTTTGTAGAGATTTCAATTCTTTAGTCTGTGCATCATCCAAGGGAAGTCGTTTTAATACATTCACTTGATTGACTAAAGATTTAAATAATCTTGCCACCTCCTCTTCTTCGTACTTTTTCTTTACCATTTGTACGAAATCCATACGGATAGCGGTGTTATGGGGCATCAATTGTAGCACACGCTCAAAGTTTACCATAGCTTTGTCAAAGTGCTTCTCTTTGTTTTGCTCAACTTTGAGTAAACCTTTTTCAGCTAAAAGATTAAGCTTATCAAAATCCTCTGCAGACAATTCAAGGCCTCGTGCTTTAATATCAAGTTTAGTTTGCGAGACATAAGTTTCACACGAAAAACCATTGAGGAAATCAATATATATTTTTAAATTTTCATGGCTCATAATAATTAAAATTCCAAACTCTTGTTTAACTCATTCTTCAGTCTTTGCTCTTCTTGAAGATCTTTCAACAATTCTCTTGCCGCATTTAAATTGCGATCTAACTTTAAAGCCTCAGTTAAGAGTTTAATAACGCTTTCTCTATCATAATTATTAAGTGATATCATGGACAAACTTTCTTTGTACAATTCTTCGGCCTGCAATTTCTGCTCTTCACGTTTTATTTCAAACGAAGTCAATGACTTCGGTTTATAGACTATATTCAAATAATAACTACTCTGATCAAATAATGTCTTATTGACTCTATCGTGTACTTCAAATCCTAGCTTAAAACCAAACTTACCATAATCAATACCACTTGCCACATTAAACACCTTTTCGCTCTGATATAAACGCACCGCTCCACCAACAGAAAAGGGCGACGGCTTATATTCTACTCCAAAGCTCCAATAATTCTCGGCTAAAGATTTGACATTGCTACTCGCTGAGACTATAGCATAATCGGTGCTGAGAATCAAGTTCTCAAGTAAATCATAAGCGAGTCCCCACCGAGTATAAAGAGGAACAAAAGCGTCCACAGCCAACTGTTGTAAAGGCAAATTGTACAAATTCCCAAACAGTATCAAGTTCGCTGGAGGAGCGTTTTGTGTAAAAAGAGGAGGCGTGTCTATGCGATAAGCGACACCAATATCAGATGTCCATAAAGTATAGGAAGACGATTCTGTTGTATTTTTAGAGCCATTAAAACTATTATGCACACTCAATCCCAAGGTAAAATCGCTGACAAAGTTAACCTTAGTTTCAAATAACTGCATAGACACATTGGCTGTATTACTTATATTCATTGATTGATCGAGGGCGGTGTTAAATTTAAAAAACTGTGTTCCTGCAACAAGATTGATTTTGCCAAAAAAGAGAGAAACGAGAAAATCTCCTTCTACAATTTGTTCGTCTCTGTTATAGGACGAAAAAGGAACACTCAGCAAAAACTGACTTTCCCCCGCATATATATTGCCTATAACATTCTGCCATATAGCGCTAGGATCGCCCTTATAACTGCTACTGCTATTGCCAAGAGCGCTGTAGTCTCCACCTTCATGAAAGATCAAAGAATAGGGTATTTTTTTGCTATTATATTCTTTTGCGAGAGTATCAAATTTATATTTAGGAACAATCTGAGCAACAAGCAAAGGATTATAAAAAAGAAAGAACACACAAAATATAAAAAATAGTTTTTTTGACCGTTTACACAAATCACTCATACCACAAAACCATAAATATATTTTTATCCCAATGAACATTATAGAAAATATCTCTATACTATTTTTTCTGATGCTTGTACAAAATTGCTTCTACAATTTCTTCATCTAAGTCAGTGCTATAGGCTATCAATGCCAACGAATGTTTATGGTCAAAAGACTGTAAGACTTCTTGTTCTTTTTCACTGGAAATATTCATTAAAAGTTTATTGAGAGCGGTACGTTCATCCTCATTTTCTATCTGATTTTCTTCAGACGGTGAGAGCAATTCTTCTTCGTCTTTATTCTTCTGCTTCAAAGAAGGATCAATGACATAAGCGGACACTCTTTCCCATTCGGGGGTCGAAGAAAGAGACTCTTTTACCTCTCTCTTTTCTGTATTCTCGCCTTCTTTCTTTTCAGCAGCAACGAGCTTTCTTACTTCCGCTATTTTTTCTTCTAAAAGCGTTAAATTCCTATCTGTAATGAAATTAAAATCTTTAATAATAGGGGTTACTTCTTCTATAAACTGCCGTTTTAATTCATCAACAATATTTTCAGCTTTCTTATTAAAAGATCGATATAACCACCATAGCGGAAATGCAAGTAAAACAAATACAAGTAAGAAAATCCAAACAAACATTATTTATCTTTCAATATCAATTTGTGCTCCAAGTGCTACATCTTGAATAATCTTTTTAGTCAAATTCTCGGATTCACTCAGTGATATTTTTACATCTTGCTTTTTCTCGTCAGTGTCATTTTCATGATGAGAGTCATCTTTGTCTCGACTAACATGCATTTCATCGGCTAAGTCTTTAACTTCATTGGTGACACTATCATGGCGTAATTCCGCTTCTTTTAGCTGTTTACCCAGATTACGTTGGTTATCTTCAGAGCTTTTATTCACCTTATCTTGATGAGATACATTATCATTCATTTTTGCCAGAACAGCAACAAAATCAATAGGCCCAATAGACATGATTCGCCTCTAAAATTTACTTTCCACTGATTGTTCTTTCTCTAAAAGCCCATCTGTAAGCTTTCCAGACAAATCCATATCAATAAGTTCTTTATCGGATGAAAATGTAATAAAATCACCACTATATTCTCGTGTGATAGCTAATTTTACGCCACAGATTTCAATATGAGCATTAGCAAAGGTTGTCTTTGCAAATATTTTTGCTGAAGGATTGCTCGACACTCTAATTTTCTTTGCTAGATTTTCTTTTTTCGAGCGAACTTCTAAGCAAACAGTTTCTAATATTTCCAATTTCTTCGTATCCTTCTGCAAGCGTTCAAACTTTTCTTTAGAGCTATTTTTACTAGAATTATTAAGTTGTTTTTTCAAGAAACCCACATCTTTCTTTAATCTACTACACTTAGGGTCTAGGAATTCATCTAAAAGCAAGGTTAAAAGATGCAGATGATAATAATGTTTAGGATCTTCTCCTGTAATGATATAGCTTTTTAATTCCATTTGATTTCCTATCGTACCTAATAAGATATCATTCTTAACAACAATTAAGCCACCGAGTAGAACAGCACTATCTTTGCTACTAATAAGACTGTCTCCCACATAGATATCACTATTAAGAGCTCTATTAAAAACCGCACATCCGCCTACAAAAACTTGCGCATTGTTGATGTGTCCTGTTTTGAGATCCCCTTTAGCTTCAATAACCGAATGGAAATCCGCACTGATATGTTCTTGTTCTTCCGTTCCAAGCTCGAGGTCTTTTACCACATCTACTTCTAATGCTTTTAGCTCAACATTCATATCAATACACTGAAAAATTTTGTCACTTAAAACATTTGCTTCTACTAAATGTGGAACAGCATCTAAACCTTTAGATTTCACTAAGTTCTTGTACTTAGAAGCATAGGACAAACCGGCATTTATACCATTGGCAATAAGAATATTTTTTTCTGCATATAAGTAACTGTATCCAACACCACCCTGAATAATAATATCACCTTCAGAGACAACCTTATAGCCAGAAAGAACACTCCCATCCACTATAACGGTAACCTCAGCATGAATATTCCCTGTTTTGGGCCCAACGTCACCTTTAATATGAATAATATCTTCTATCATGACATTATTCTGGTCATCAAACATAGGTCTACCATCTTTGGCAGCATAGAGCATGTCCCCCATAGAAGATAATTTAGTATTTTCTCCAGGAAAAAGCTGAACTTTATCTGTCTTTATTTCATAGGGAAGAGATTCTCCGTGTACATTTTGTCCGTCAATGCCTCGCGTTGTTTCCACTATTTGTGCCAGCAGTGTACCCTCTTTGACACTTACAGTAGCATTTCTTTCCTTAAAATCAATTCTCGTATCATTCATATCATCATTGTATTCATCAAAGAAATAATATTTAATGACACCGGCATCTTCGTGGATAGCTTCAATGCCTTGTGCCACTAAAAATGGCTCATTGTAAATAGGTTTGATACTAAATTTTTCCAGTTGCATTTCTAAGAAACCAAAGACAACATTCTCGGCATCGAGAGCTTCCAAAATAGCATCTCTTGTTAAGTCTGCGCCATCTCGACCAGGTCCTTGAATACGAATATGAACCTGTGTTTTATTTTCATTGATCTGAATCTCTAAAATACGTGCATTCTTCGTCTCATCAAGACGAATAGTACCCAATACAACACTATCCGAAATATCATTATAGACAGAGTCATATACTTTTTCTTTATCAATATAGGCCGAAGTTCTCATTTCAATCTTACCAAAAATTTCTTCTAAGACAGCTTCTTTTTCATTTTTAGGAACAGAAAATATACGTAATTTGATAGCACCTCGCTTGTCAATAGCCAAAGAATAGTAAGGTAATTTATCTTTTCCGATATCGTCACTTCCTCTTTTACTCTTACTGCTAAGGTTATTAAGGAGAGTGCGTTTTCTGATGATAAGGACGACCCAATCTTTGGCAAAAAAGCCCATGATTCCACGTCGACCTTTTTCCTTCACTTCAAATCTCAGGCTCTTTACAGGAATATTTAGGTCGAGATAGGCATTGCCTAGGGCCTCATCTAAAGTGCTTCCTGTATACTCTTTAAGAATGTGTTCGGATTCTTTGTCGTACTGCTCAGTTAAAAGAGATTGAAATTGATTAAAAACCTCTTGCATAGACTTCACTTCGCATGATCATGCTGGATATTTAATTCAAACCTTTAGAAAAGCTACTAAGCTTTGAACGCAAGCGTGCAATTGCTCTTGTGTGTAATTGAGAAATGCGTGACTCAGTAACATCCAAGACTTTACCTATCTCTTTCAAGGTAAGATCTTCGTAATAATAAAGGATTAAAACTTTTTTTTCTTTTTCAGGCAATTCTTTGATCGTTTCAATGACAATCTTTTTAATTTCGTTGCGTTCGATTTCGGACTCAGGTTGTACCGATATATGCGCTTCAAGCATATCCAACATAGAGCTTTGTTCGTTGTTACCGTGGTTGGTGTCATCGAGATTGAGTAAGTTTGTCAAACTCACTTTATGCATCAACGTATTGAGTTCGCTAAGGCTGATTTCCATATCTTCTGCAAGTTCTTCATCCGTAGGAGTACGACCTAAGCTAGACTCAAGTTTTCGCATACTTATTTCAAGCTGTTTATTCTTTTGACGAACAGAACGAGGAACCCAATCTAAGGATCTTAATTCATCGTAGATAGCTCCCCTAATACGAGTGATCGCATAGGTTTTGAACTTCACATCTTTGTAGGGATCAAATTTATTAATGGCGTCAATGAGACCTAGTACTCCAAAGCCCACAAGATCATCATAGTCCATATTAGGAGGCATGCTAACCGCAATTTTCCCTGCAACGTACTTCACCAATGGAGAATACTGTTTAATGAGCATATTTCTATACTTTATATCATTTGTTTGTCGCAGTAATTCCCAAACTCTGTCTTCTGGCAATCCTTCAATTATCAACTTATCATCCATTATTTTTCCTAATCAACTATCATTCTAATAAAAATCGATAAATCAATCAAGATTTTTTCTTGTCTCTTATAAGAGAAGTCTTTACAGCTTTCACCAAATCATCACGAGAACTATGTTGTAGTTCTTCAATCAAACTATCAACTTCATTCAATCCAACATCTCCGTCAAAGGTTGATTGTGCCATTTTAACAGGAGCTGCGCTTTTTTGCATATCTTCTTCGTCAACAGTACTTAATTTTTCTTTTGAAGAAAAAAACCCTTGCGTATCAAATTTCTGTGGCACAGAATCTTCTTTCAGCTCGGGCAATGGCTCACTCCCTTCCTTGCCTTTCATTTCTGTAATGGGATCTATATCAGCCACGCTAGGAGAAAAATCTTCTAGCTCATGAGCAGAAGACTCATCATCTCCATCACGAGGAAGCTCTTCCAATTCCATAACTTCATCATCAGTTAATTCTTCTAGCTCAAAACTTTCATTGGATGGCGAAAGTTCATCTGATTCAACTTCCAATTCATTAATAAGATCAAAAGGTTCAATTTCACTCAAAGTTTCATTTGATTGGAGCGATGCATCTTCATTGACTTCCTCAGTAGGCGTAGGTGTAATCTCTGGCGTACTAAGATTCAAATTTTTGAGACTTACAAATCCTTGCGGATCCAATACATCTTCATGCTGTTTGAGTAAATCAAGTGTTTCTGTTAAAGCGTCATGATCATCTTTTGTCAGTGCCATCGATTCTGTCATTCCATTATCTAACTCTGACAAAACACTACCATTAGGACCTTCTTCCTCATCAAATTCACCATCATCCACTCCCAACTCACTCATGTCTAATTCTTCTTCCAATTCTTGAGGAACAAGTAAAGGAAATAAATATTTCGTAAGCACAAAATATAAAACCAACCAAATAAAAACACTTTGTAAAGTACTTAAAAAAGTACTCAAAAAAGTTGTTCTCTTCGCTAGTCCCAATATTAAATTAACGATAACACTAAGGATTACAATTAAAGAAACTGCATTTCTATTACTGATCAATGCCATAGAGCGATTTCCTGCACATCTAAACTAAGCCTTTAAAGGTCTACCTTGAACAGCTAAGTCTTCTGGCGATTTCTTAAGTGAAGGATCTACCGTCACTAGGGCGTAGGCAATATTTCCCTCACTCACATTCTTTACATCAGTATTTTCTACAAGTAATTTCTCTTGAGGTTCTCCATGAAAAAAACAATATTCAGAGGCATGTGGCGTCTTGAAGCAGGTCATATTATTCTTAAATTCTCTTGTTCCCAAGGCACTAGATATCCATTGCGGTGAGTCATTCTTTTTTATAGGGAAATTAATATTAAGAAAAGAACGATCTTCTATCATATCTTTTAATATTACGATATTTTCTACTATCGTATTCACTACCCATATCAGATCAGGCAATTTTTTTCTAGCTTCTTCTAAAGTAACTTTCACTAAATCAATGTCCATAAAATAACGCTCATCGTGTATGCCCCACGACAAAGCCAAGGCTTTATAGCCATTAAAAACAGCTTGCCTCGCAGCAGCGGCTGTTCCAGAATAGATCAAGTCAGAACCTAGATTATATCCTAAGTTAATTCCACTTAAAACAAGGTCTATCTTTTCTTCATTAATAACGCGTGTGTGGGCATAATTAACGCAATCTACGGGTGTGCCTGAACACGAAAACGTAAATTCATCAATTTCCTTAATCACAACAGGTTGAGTAATTGTTATCGAATGCGATTGACCACTCCTGTTAGCAGCAGGAGCGACGACCCAACATTTATGCCCTTCTTCTCTTAGTCTATCAGACAATAAGCGAATGAGAGGGCTAGAAAGTCCGTCATCATTTGTTAAAAGAAAATTCATTTCTAGCTATTTTTGACGTTATAACGTTTGTTAAAACGATCAACTCTACCAGCTGTATCAACTAACTTTTGTTTACCTGTATAAAAAGGATGACAAGCGTTACAAATTTCAATATTCAAGGCTTCGCCCTTGGTTGATTTTGTCTCAAATTTGTTTCCACAATAACAAGTAACTGTTGTTTTGCTATAATTAGGGTGTATACCTTCTTTCATATATTGAACCTCTCTCTATAAAGCCTATGAATTATTCATGGACTTTAAGAATCCTTCGTTATCCTTAGTTTTACGCATATTATCTAAAACAACACCAGTAGCGTCGCCATCGTCCATAGGATTCAAGAAATTACGTAAAACCCAAATTTTATTTAATTCATCATTAGTTAGCAACAAGTCTTCTTTTCTCGTTCCTGATTTTTTAATATTGATAGAAGGGAAAATACGCTTTTCAGCCATTTTTCTATCAAGAACCAGTTCCATATTACCAGTTCCTTTAAATTCTTCAAAAATAACTTCGTCCATACGACTACCCGTTTCAACTAAAGCCGAAGCGATAATAGTAAGACTACCACCATTTTCTATGTTACGTGCCGCACCCAAAAATCTTTTGGGTTTATGCAGTGCATTAGAATCAACACCCCCAGAGAGTATTTTCCCTGATGCCGGTGCTGACTGGTTGTACGCCCTAGCAAGACGGGTAATGGAATCGAGCAAAATAACAACATCTTTTTTATGTTCTACCAGTCGTTTCGCTTTTTCTATCACCATTTCCGCAACTTGTACGTGCCTGATTGCCAGTTCATCAAAAGTCGAAGCGACAATCTCACCCTTTACATTGCGACGCATATCGGTTACTTCTTCAGGACGCTCATCTATGAGCAACACAATTAAATGCACATCTGGATAATTTTCCGTGATGACATTGGCTATTTTTTGTAAAATAATCGTTTTCCCCGTTCGAGGCGGAGCAACGATAAGGCTCCGTTGTCCCATACCAATAGGACAGAACAAATTAATAATCCTAGTAGAGATATCTTTACTCTTATCTGATTCAAGATTCAAGCGTTCATCGGGAAAAATGGGAACAAGAGATTCAAAACTTACTCTATTGAGAGCTTCTCGTGGATCCAAGCCATTGACCTTGTAAATCTGTGACATGGCAAAATAGCGTTCCTTTTCTTTAGGAATTCTCACCATACCGTACAAGGTATCTCCCGTTTTCAGACCAAACATTCTCACTTGCTTAGGCGAAATATACACATCATCCTGATCTTTGAGGTAAGAATTATGACTTGACCTTAAAAAACCATAGCCTGTATCTGGTCTAAGTTCTAGAGTGCCTTCAGTAAAGACAACTCCATCGTTTTCTATATGTTGCGATAAAATGCGAGATATAATTTCTTGTCTTTTCTTGACAACAAGTTCTGGATCATCGATTTCAAGGCGAATCGCCTCTGCACGCAATTCAACAATGTTCATTCGAGCCAATGCTTCCATGTCCAACCTTGGCACTTCTGCTCCAGGTTCTTCTGGGGTTTCAAGCATGGACATATCGAAAGGCTTTTTAGAAGAGTTTCCTCTACCATTACCGTTGTTATTATTATTGTTATTGCGCGGTCGTTTTCTGTTTGCATTGGAAGAACCAGAACTTCTATGAGAAGGTTCTAATTCGGTATTAATGGCATCATCATTATTATTAGATTCTTGGTCCATATTTTTCCTATTTCGTGCAAGCGGTACGATTTCTGATCCATCAAAAGAATCGTCTTTCTTTTTAGGCGAAACACGCTTGCGTACAACGCTTTTAACTTCTTTCTTCTCGTCTTCCTGAGACAACAAAACATCACTCATTCAAAGCTTTCCTACGAGTTTCACGCTATTTCAATCTACTGTTACGAATTTCTTCTGTATTCATAGAAAAAATATCAATTTTCTTGTCTACTGCCAACATGTGTACATTACCATTCACCTTGGCACCCTTCTCTACAAAGAGTAAAGAAGGCGTAATTTCACCGGTTAAAGAACCGCCGTGCTTGACGCCTAAAATGCCATCAAGAGAGAACGTACCACTCAAGACACCACTGACATTCATGCTTTCTCCAGCAATATCACCTGTAAAAACACTCCCTTCTTGGAAAATTAATTTCCCCGAAGATTTAATGTTGCCAGTAATACTTCCTTTAATGGTCAAAGATTCATCAACGATAAGGTCTCCCGTCATCTCCGTAGAAGCAGAAAGGGTACTTAAAACCGCTGGAACATTTTTTTTGAATTGGAAAAATTTCATATTACAATCTCGTACTAATTATTAAATTCATAATAGCTTTGCCATTTACTTAAAATCATTTTAAGAGGCGAGTAGATTTACTCTTTTTGCCATACGTGATTTTTTTCTGGCGACGGCATTTTTATGAATAAGGCCTTTATTGGCGGCCGTATCAATGATTTTCACGAAAGCAACAAAAAGTTCCTTAACGTTGGCATCATTTTTTTCAATAGCTGTTTCAAGCTGTTTTACTGCAGACCTAACCTTACCACGTGAAACACGATTATTTGTTCGGCGTTTAATAGATTGACGGTCTCGTTTTTCAACACTCTTAGAATTGGACACAACATACTCCTTGACAAAAAAACTCTTAGATAGTTCATATAGAACTTTACATAACCTTAGGCAACATATTCTAGAGCGTTTTTTGGAATTTTATCATTTTGGGATTTTATCATTTTCATGATTACGACTATTTTGATCTCATTTTTTTCAAACAACAGTCTATAGATAGTATCTATTGAATAACTTAAAAAGTCAAGAGATTTACTTGCGATTACCAAAAATCAGGGCTCTCACAAGTAAATTCTCGCTATTAAACTAGGAACTAGCTACAATTGCACGCAATTGATCGATATCATAAGGGAGTTCTATTGTACCATCAATCAAGTCTTGTTCTATGCCTTTTACTTCTTCTAAGACATCAGCAGGAACATTTTTACTCGAAGTTTCTGCAATACCAACGCCTTTTTCGGCTAGACCGTAAGTTTGAGTTACGCCACCTTTAAATTGTCCGTTTTGCAAATCTTTTATCACTTCATAAACAGCATTATCTACACGCTTAACAGCAGAAGTCAATACATTGTCAGGAGCGAGAGAGTTTTGATCTTTATCAACACCAATAGCCCATAAGCCTTGTTCTCTTGCCGCTTCTATAACGCCATCGCCGAGACCACCAGCCGCATGGAAAACAATGTCAGCACCGTCGCTGTACATTTGAGTTGCTACCGCTTTACCTTTTGCTGTATCAGTGAATGATTCAGCAAAAACTGAAAAAACTTCTACATCTGGATTAGCGTATTTGGCACCAGCAATATAACCGAGTTCAAATCTTTCGGTAATGGCAAATTTGATGCCACCAACAAAACCAATCTTATTCGTTTTCGTGACTTTACCAGCGATATAACCCACTAAAAAAGAAGACTGCTGATCTTTGAACAACAAGCCTACCACATTACTTGGTGTATCATCGCCATAGCTACTGTCTACTATGCTGTACTTATTTTCAGGATATCTTTCCGCTTCACTTTTAATGATATCAGACATTAAGAAACCAATGCCTAAAATCAAGTCAACATCGGATGATGCAAATGTTTCAAGATTCACTTCATAGTCGGCGGCTTGAGTAGACTCTAAATATCTCACATCAACGCCTAATTCATCTTTAGCACGAAGCAAACCTTCCCACGATATTTGGTTAAAGCTTTGATCGTTTACACCACCAACATCGGTAACCATACCAATAGTAAGTTCATCGTCTTTCATTTCATCGTCTTTTGCACACGCAAAGACAAAGCTTACAAGCACGAAGACCAATAAAAAATTCTTCATATATTTCATTCTAATTTCTCCTCATTGAAATTATATTTTTACTTAAAATCATAACCTTTTTGTATATCTTCTTTTAAAGTAGGAAGCATAGCGTCCAAGAGAGATTGTTCGTAATCTGACAATTTCCCATAGCTCAAAATGCTTTCTATACCATTGCGTCCCAACTTGACGGGCTGAGCAAAAAAGTCTGCAGGTGCGTCTGGATTATCGACATAACTGCAGATAACACGCTTATCACCGTTCATTGCATCGATGACAGCAAAGGCGAATCGTGCTGCCGCATAACCCATGGACAAGGTCGCTGAACCTGCACCCGCTTTTGCTTCGACAACTTCTGTTCCTGCATTTTGAATTCTATTCGTCAATGCTTCTAATTCTGCTTGAGTAAAATCTACACCATCTACTTGAGAGAGTAAAGGCAAAATTGTTGTGCCACTGTGTCCACCGATAACAGGAACTTTGGTCGCATAAACATCAGTCCCTTTCAGTTCAGAAATGAAGCGTTCGGAACGAATAACATCCAAGGTTGTAATACCGAATAAACGCTCTTTTTTGTATACACCTGCATCGACCAATACTTTTTTAGCAATAGCAACAGTGGTGTTCACAGGATTTGTGATAATACCTATGATTGCATCGGGTGAAAATCGAGCACAATCTTCCATTAATTGCTTAATAATTCCCGCATTAATATTGAACAGGTCGGCTCTTGTCATTCCTGGTTTTCTTGCAACACCGGCCGAAATAAGTACAATATCAGCTCCTGACAAGGCTTCTTTAATTCCGTCTTTACCGTAACCCTTGGTTACTACATCGGTAGGAATATGTGATAAATCGGTGGCAACACCTGGGGTAAATGGAGCTACATCATACAGAGCTAATTCACTCTGTGCGGGTAACGAATTTTTTAGTAATAAAGAAAGGGCTTGGCCTATCCCTCCAGCGGCACCTAATACTGTTATTTTCATGAGTATTCTCCTGTTTTTAAATACATCAAATAGTTCTTTGCTTCAAAGTTATTATTTATTTATTTATGATAAACGAACGCAAGAGAATAAACAAGAACTTTAGTTTTATTTTTATCGAATATAGTCCATATCTCATGGGAAAGGAAATTTAGCTGAATTATTCAGGTTGATACTCAATTTCAAGATAAAAACTTTTGTTGGTCAATAAATTTAACTGCCTTTTATTTTCTGCAATCAAAACACCTCTTTCATAAATATTTTTAAACAAATATACTTTGAGCAACTTGGCTCTAGGCACTCTTAAAGTGTAATTTTCCTCTTGTACATTCAAGCAATGCAAATAAATACGCAACTGATTATTTCCCATCACTTCTATTTCAAGAGAGCTCGTCCCTTCGGGCACCACGTTCAATCTTTGCGCCCTAAAGCCCAATTTCAGTTCCTCCACAAAAGTCATCATTATAGGCTCAAAATCTAATTTTCTCTCCAACCATAAATCTTGTGACGATTGCATTTCTTTGAAACTCAGACTCAATTCTATCTCATTGTTAAGCGGAAAAAAGTAGTCCTGATCTTCTTCAAAGTAATGAGCAAAGACGAGTTCTTTAGACTTAAATGAGGTATCGCTCGGTAGTTTTTTGCTCAGAAAAAGAGAGTTGTAATAATGCAATAAAATGCTCTGGGCCTCATTGCCGCTGGGCCAAAAACAACTGTAGCCATTCTCATCGTAAATGATGTTGTGAGTTTGTCGTTCATTAACCGATTTTTCTTCGCTGCATGGTATATTCAGATATAAATAAAAGGAGGTCAAATCATTTTGAGGCTCTAACAATGTTGTGCGCAAATTGACAACGCAGACAGGTAAATGATTGCTATCTTGCAAGAAATAATAACAGACAACAATTCTTCCCAGAGGACCGAAAAAGCCTTGTTCTACCTCTAGGCCTCTAGGCGAGTGAAAGTAGTGATTATACTCTAACTTTCCAAAAGCGACACGCCGTGTACCATGAGTGATGCGTGTACTGTTTTTGTCATAGGATGAGATAGCGAGCAATGGCATGCCCCACGCCCAGTAACCTTGAGTTTGCAAGGCCGATTCCGCCCTATCTTCTGTGCGATAACAACGGATTCCACCTTTAATATCATCCAGCTCGATATTCAATTTTTGCTGTTGCGACAAAGTCGAAAATTCATCTTTGTCGAGGGCTACTCTTTTGATGATTTTGGCTTCTATAATCTTATAGTCAAAGGGTCTTAAATTGGCTTGCACGTGATAATTTTCACGATTTTCTGCGTAGCTTCCATAGGGTTTAAGCGCCGAAGAAAAGTAGCCCTCGCCCCTGCCTGCCTGCCAATGCACAATTTCATCTATGCGCCTGTGTATAGCCAACGGATTGTAAACCAACAAATTGCCCTGATTGACATCCGTTGCCGCAATATTTGTTTTACACTGCAAGGTCTCTTCGATAAACGTGTGGTATCTTTTCTGGTTGAGGCTCGCTGAAAATGCCCCGTTTTGCCTGCCATTTTCGTAGACAGGGATAAAATCATTGTGATGAGAATGAGGCAATACACTCAGCGCCGTCATTTGCACTTCATCAGCGGCAACGCACTCTTTTGTAAAATGTGACGCATAGCTCATTTCTTTGTGAGTATTGTTTTGCATCAGGTAGGCAAGGCTCACATCAAGTAAATGAGGGTGAAGCGCTTCCAAGTCTTGCAATAAGACTAGGTTTTGCAAGGGGAACTTCACTTTCAAAGGGCAATCTATGTCTTCCAGCCACGTCAAAAATTGCTCGCACTGACTGTCGTGTATTTCTTGCACACAAAAAGCAAAATAAAAGTGTTGCTCTGATTTTTTGAGCAAGGTCAAGAGTTGAGCGAGGATATTGGCTTGCTCAAATATTTGCGATAAAGACCGAAACAAAGGAATTCGAGTGCCTATAAAACACGCTTTTAATTGACAAATAGAGAGGGCGTATTGTAGTTCAAGCGGGAGGGTTTCTTGAGAAAATGTCGTGCATATATAGCTATCGACACAAAACCCCGACTCTTTCAAATTTTGCAGAAAAGGGATTTGCACCTTCCAATTTTTCAAAGAAAAAAACTGTTCTGTCAACGAAAAAGAGACTCTGCCTTGTTCGTGTAATACTAGCCACTGTTTTTGTCGTACGAGATCTAATGCTTGCCAAAAAGCAAAGAACTCGTGGGGATGAGCTATCTGTAAATGCAGAAAATCATATTTGTGCAGGCAGGTCATCCACTGCGGATAAGAACACGCTAAGTTGCCGTCATCTAAAGGAGGTTTATCAAAAAGAAGCAACTCTAGCATAAATAAAAATCAAGAATATTGCATTATCTTGGCGTCAAGATACAATAGGTTTAAAAATTCTTTGAGTTTGTTTTCCGTGTTATTAAAAGCTTCTTTAAACGGACGATTAATCGTTTGACCAGTAGCCACTGACGTTTTTTTGACGTCCGCCCAATTAGTGAGTAACCTCAACGCATCCCTAGGTTCATTCATATCAACGCGTAACCTATCAAGCATTTCATCTATAGTGTGAAAATCTGCAATGATGTGAACTGTAGCAGTACGTACAAGATAATTCTGACCTCTAATATTACCTAAAAAAGCTTTACTCACATTTTCTTTCGTGGCATTAGGAGCAAAGGAAACTTCGGTGGCTCTTCTGAGAACATTTTGTAGTATCGTTTTATCGCGAATGAGCTTATGATCAACGTGTATAAAAGTTTCTATAGATTTTTCTATTTTACGGTGTAACAACGAAAGCCTATCTCTTTGAGCAAGGCTACGCCACGACCCTTTCAACAACAGCATAACAACAATAGGGGCAAAATATTCTTTGTAATACTCTTCGTAAAATAATCGACAGTGAGAAACTAAATTCACAAAGGGGAAACCCACAGAAGAGTTCCACAATAAGGCCTTTGAATTTTCCTCGGTATAGACGTCAAAAAAATTATGAAATTCAAAAAAACCGTCCGATTTTTTTTCTAAAGTCTGCTGCAATCCTAAAAAAATAGAATTACGTTTAAATTTTTCTTTATATTCCGTGAGATCATCTACGTACAGATTGAGTATGGCGTTTGCTTGAGTCGTATTTATTTTCTTTCTTCTAATACTTTCCGTACCGTATCTAAATGATTTTCGCAATTCTAAGATTAAAAAATCAAGAATGTTATAGCGATTAAAATAGTTAATGGTTCTAGGTAAATCGTTCCACGAATCTTTATCTATTTGAAATGACAATGACAGGCTATTAAAGATCAATCTTAAACGATTCCAATGCTTGCCACTGATGCGTATTCGGCTAAAAACATCTTTTAAGTTTTCTATTGAATCTAAAACCTCCTTGCCGTTAATGGCAAAGAAATTGGGGTTGTAGTTACGCGCAGACTTGGGATAGAGGGGGTCAAAAGAACTAAGAAAAGAAAAGAAATCAAAACTCGCCAATACTTCAAAGGACTGCAATTGTTCTATCAGTAACAGAAAGTCTAAATTTTCTTCACCATGATAGACTATGTACTCTATGACCTCGTCTATCTTGACCAGCACCATGCCCACTTTCTCTCTATCATATTCTTGCTTATTTTGTTTAACCAGTTGCTCTATATCGTGAAGCTTTTTTTTCATATTGCTTGGTAAAGTGTATTCAACCAAAATATATTCTACTCTATGAGAGCCTTTTACCTTGTTATAAATATGGAGAGCGCTGAGTACAGACGCATATATTTTATGTATTTTTAGAGGAAAAGGCCTCAACAAGAGGCTTTCTTTGAGGTTAATCAATTC
This sequence comes from uncultured Spirochaetales bacterium, assembly GCA_964425555.1. Taxonomy (GTDB): domain Bacteria; phylum Spirochaetota; class Spirochaetia; order SP-2023; family CAYRNA01; genus CAYRNA01. The sequence goes on along the minus strand of CAYRNA010000009.1, from coordinate 8,496 downwards.
ATCTTTGACTGCCTGATGCTTTCTGGAAAAAATACTAGAAAACTTGTGCCTACCACCAAATAAAAATTCAAACACGTTTATTAAACTCCACTAAAATCAAGTTTGTCAAATAATAACGAAGGAAACTGTCGCGCAGTATTCATCAGGGCATCATTGCCCACCGCATTCAGATTCTTCCACAAATCCAGCATATTGCCGCTCACATTCATCTCTGTAATAGCGGACACTGTTTCGCCATTTTCTATCCATTGTCCTTCAATGCCATAGCTGAAATCACCTGTATTCAAATTACAATTTCCGCCATTAAAACCCTGTATCAGAATGCCGTTATTCATTTTTTTCTGCAACTCTATCGCACTCAAATTTCCCGGAAGGATACTCAAGGTACCAAAACTATTGCCTGTCTGTTTTAACTGCAATTTATTGGCATAATAATTACCGACTAAATATTCATTCACTCGACCTTGCGAAATGAGTTCTCTCTGACACATTTTTTGTCCTTCTTTATTATACAGCATTCCGCCAATCTGTCCTTTTTGCAAAGGATCATCGACCAAGGTAAATAAAGGGGAAAACATGGTTTTACCAACACTATCAAGCAAAAAACTCTGCTTTTTTTCGAGGGCTTTACCACTAATTGCAGACAATATAGGAGACAGAAGTTTGCCCACAGCTTCAAAAGAAACGATGGTGTTATAACGCCCCGAAGGATAAACTTTGGGATTCAGTTTTTCTTCTGCTCGACGCAATGCCAAAGGAGCTAGACTCATCTTGGGGTCATGCAAAAAAGAATGCAATTCACCGCTGAAACGACTCTGGGCAAAATCGAATCCGCTGGGTCGCATGTCTGACTCATCCTTGACTGTCGCACTCAAGCTCAATCCGTAATAACTTTTCACCTGATAGCCCGAAAACCCATTGCTCAACATCAGCAAACTATAATATTGCTCGTCATTGTAATGCGCCGAACTCGACAGCAACCAAGGTGATTTCAGGGCACGCAATTGCTTCTCAAGGAGCAAGGGGTATTTCATTTTTTCTTCAAGAGAAATCGTAGCATAATCGGCATCAAATTGCTCTAATTGCTCAAAGTTTTCACCTTGAAAATAGGTCTCTGGAGAGGGCAAGCGACGAAACTCATCCGTTTCTAAAGAACGTGTATATTCCAAGGCCGTTTTGATAAAAACCGACAAAGAATCTTTGTTAAAATCATTGGTATTGTGAACGGAAAACTTATTGTCACAATAGATGGCGAGGCTAAAATCATTGCTGATAGAATGATCAAATGATTCTATTTCTTCGTTGCGTGAACTCACTCCCAGCGAATGCCCCAGAGCGCTTTGCAAGCCCACTTCGTTTGCACCTAGGCGCAAGGCTTCGTCCATCACCCATTGCATAATTTCTTTGCGTTCGTTAAAACCATTTTCATCAAGAAAGGGCTGAGCCTTACTCTGGCTGAGGTTAAAATCTCTCTGTTTTTTATTCACTTTTTCCCCCGACAACCAATTCTTTTACTTTTACCGTTGGCATGCCACAAGTAACGACCACGCTCTGCCCCGCTTTTCCGCACATCCACGAGCCATTGTCTATGAGCAGGTCTTGACCCACCATTTCTATGTCGGCGAGGGCCTTGGGGCCATTACCTATCACGTTGATGTCTTTAATGGGAGTGGTCAATTTGCCGTCTTCAATAAGATAGCCTGTTTTAACAAAAAACGTAAAATCTCCCGCACCAATTTTCACTTGACCATTGGTGAAAGAATTGACGTAAATTCCTTTTTTAGTCGACGCAATGATCTCATCTCTTTCGTATTTTCCATTTTCCATATAAGTGGAGCGCATGCGTGGCAAGGGTGCGGATCGGTAAGACTCTCGCCTGCCGTTTCCCGTTGCTTTCACGCCGTAAAAATCGGCACTGATTTTATCGTGAATATAACTGTTGAGCACGCCATCTTTGACGAGGTAAGTTTTTTCGCTCACAGCCCCTTCGTCGTCAATATTGAGAGAACCTCGGTTTTGCGACAAAGTGCCATCGTCAACAATATTAATTTCTTTGTTGGCGACGACCTCGCCCATTTTATCCGAGAAAATAGACACATTTTTGCGGTTAAAATCCGCCTCAAAAGTATGCCCTATGGCTTCGTGCAATAAAATCCCTGAGCCACCTGCTTCAAGTACTACGGGCCAACTTCCGCCTTGAGGTTGTTGAGCGGTGAGCAGAAAGTTGCCCTGCTGTTCAATTTCTTTCGCCAAAGTATCGCTCAAATTTTCATCAAGAAAGTCTGAACCTCGACGGAAAGAACGAGCCGCATGAGCGCTCTCTTTTTGCGTGCCTTGTGCAAAAGTTGCGTTGGCGGAAAGGGTGATAAGCGGCTGTGAATCGCTCACACAAAGACCTTCGCTATTGACGATTAAAATGGAATTATCAAATGTCATAAACTGCAATCCGACTTTAATAATCTTGTCATCTGCAGCGAAAATCTTGCTGTTCAATTGTTGCAAATATTGAATATAAGACGCGCTCGTTTTATCTGTTTCTATCAAAGGATAATGTTTTTTAAACGTTTTGGCATCCTGCCAATCGGCGCTATTTTCTGAAAGTGTTGAGTTGTTTAATTTAGCAATATAAGCAGCAACTTTAGCGCATTTACACATAGCGGAAAAGCTCAGATCTTCGCTAAAAGAATAGCCCACCTTGTCTTTGTAAATAGCCCTGATTCCTACGCCTCTGTCAATGCTGCTATAGGCTTTGTTGACCTTGTTGTCATCGAGGCCAAACATTTGGTAATTGCCGTGCTGAAAATACAATTCAACAAAGGACGCCCCTTCTCCAAGGGCAATGTTGAGCACTTTTTTCAGTTGCGCAAGGTCAACTTGAAAAAACGTAAGTGCTGTGGATAAAGAAAAATCTAACATAAAGTGGACCGCATTTTTTTTATTGGCTAAAATTCTATTTTCATCATAAAAAGAACGCTGTATTTATACAATAAAAGTACTCAAAAGACAGAGTGATTACTCTTTAACAGACAAGAATCACCCTCACAATTGCGACTAAAAATTGGGCTTAATTCTCTTGCCACGAGTGTTAATATAGAACAGTAGATCTTCACGCGAAACGAGAGCGAGCTTGTCCTCAAAGTCCGAAACCAAATCGTATTCGACGTCAATCTTGATTTTACCTTTTTTGTCAATAAAACCAAATTTGCCATCCATTTCAACGGGGGCTAAATCAGAGTAGAAAAAGCCCGCGCCATCAAACTGAAAGTCTATCACTTTTTCGCCTTTAAGATTAATGTAGCCCGCTAAGCCATCCTGAAAAACAACGGCGAGTCCATCATGAAATTTCCCCACTAAATCATACATTTCTGGGATGACAACATTGTTGGCACCATCAATATAGCCCATTTTTGTGCCGTCAGTCGAAATCGCTGCAAGCCCTTCGCTAAAAGCTCCCGCAACAACATATTGTGGCTTAATGGCGATATTGCCTGTTTTATTAATATAGCCGTAAAGACCGTCATCTTTGCGTTTGATCACAGCCAAATTATTAAAAAAACGAGCATCTTCGGCGTTAAGGGTGAAGGTCACAGCGCGAGGAAGTAGATTGCCCACAAAGAAACTAGGGATCTCGTAACCTTCGGGTATATCCACTACCTTTTCACCTTTTTTATCTATATAATAGCTGGCATCGCCCAATACAACGGGCGCCAGGCCACCATGAAATGGACCGACTTTATTGAAGCGAATGGGAATAGCTTCCAGACCATTTTTATTGATAAAACCGTACTTCCCATTGAGTGAAACGGCGGCTAATCCTTCATTAAAGTCAAATGCTTTGTCATAGATATCTCTGATGACGATGCGACTTTTCTTGTTAATATAACCAGCTTTTTCATCAATGACAACAGCAGCTAAATTTTCTGAGAAAGGAGAAGCTCCCTTGAAAAAAGGGCTGATGAGCACCTTGCCTTTGCCGTTCATATAACCTATTTTATCATCAAAATAAATGCGGTAAAGTTGCCCCGAATGGATGTCGCATGAAGCGAGAACCACAACTATCAGTAGAATGAGCGCGCTATTAAAAGATAAAAATTTCTTCATATATTTTTTCCTTGTTGACTTGAGAAAGTGTTAATTTGAGGAGCAAGGAGGGCAATGCCCCAGTGCTTCAGTTGATTGAAAAGAGTCTCGAGTGGTAAGCCAATAACATTGGTGTACGAACCCTGTATATTGGTGATAAACGCACTGGCGCTACCCTGAATACGGTAGGCACCTGCGGCTCCCACCCATTCGTCTGTGGCGATATAATGTTCTATTTCTTGTGTTGTCAGTGCCGCAAAATCTATCTCTGTTGTGACGCACTGACAAAATTCTTCGCTCTTTGCGATATTGTACAGCCACAAACCCGTGTGTACGTGATGCTTTTTGCCACTCAAGTGAGAGAGCATGCTTCTAGCGTCATCAGCTAAAAGAGGTTTGCCCATCACCTGATTCTCGCAACAGACAAGAGTATCGGCAGCCACGATGTATATATTTTTTGCGTCATTCACATTGACGAGACTGAGAACTTTGCGGCCCTTTTTTTGAGCGAGACGAACAACGCTTACCTCTCCTTGTTCTTGTTCTTCTGTGCTTTCATCGATGTCGGCAGGAAGAACATTGATAGTCCATCCTTTAAACTGCTTCAGCAAGTCATAACGAGCGGGGGAACTGGAAGCGAGATAGCAACGCAAAGTATTATTCATAAAAGGCCTCTTGACCGGGATAGCCCAGTTTTTCTTGTGCCATCTTAGCGGGGAACATGCCAAAATGATAGGTGCCCGAAGACAAAACCGTTTCATCTTTTTTCAGTCGTAACAGGGTGCTGATCACAGCCGTTCTCTTTTGTATTTCGAGCAATTTGGCTTCAAGATAGATATCGCCTTGGTCAACGGGAACTCCGCTGGCAAAGTCAACTTCCAGTTTTTTTGTGACCGCCGAAGTGCCTAGACGACTAAAGACGTACCAACTGGCAATCTCATCCATTAACGCCGATTGAACACCCCCGTGCAAGATATTATTGTAGCCCTGATATTCCAATTGTGGAGTCCAGTGCGAGAACAGAACATCCTTCTCTTCGTCATAAAAAAAGGACATTTTTAGCCCGACTTTACTCTCTGGATAACAGCCGTAACAACTGTAGCCGTCGAGACCGACAAAGGGATTTAATATTTTTTTAATAGCCATAGTCTTCTTTTAACCTAAAATGAGTTCATCACTAATATCGATTTGTGCGTTTTTTACTTCTTTAAATTGGTGTAATAAATCTTCTATGCTCAGGCGTTTTTTTTCTTCGCCAGCAAAGTCCAACAACACTTTGCCTCTATCAAGCATAATCAATCTGTCGCCGTAGTCTATGGCGTATTTCATATTGTGCGTCACCATCAACGTGGTCAGTTGTTGCGACCGTACGATTTCTTCGGTGAGTTCCATGATTCTGTGGGCATTGTTGGGGTCGAGTGCCGCCGTATGTTCGTCGAGTAATAACAACTTTGGGGATACCATGGTGTTCATCAGCAAGGTCAAGGCCTGTCGTTGTCCTCCCGAAAATGTGCTCATATTTTCTTTGAGTCTGTGTTCAAGGCCCTGATTTAAGCGACTAATAATCTCTTGAAAATATTCTCTGCGTTGTTTTGTCAGCGACCGTCGCAGCGTCTTATTGCCTTTTACGAAAGCGATGAGCATATTGTCTTCTAAAGTCATTTGTCCCGCCGTACCTGCCAGCGGTTCTTGGTGCAGGCGTGCCATGTAGCGAGAACGTAAATATTCGGCTTCATTTTCCAGTTGTTTGTTATCAAGCGTAAGCGTGCCCTTTTGGCAAGGAACACTACCAGCTATCACGTTGAACAAGGTGCTTTTCCCCGCTCCATTCGAGCCTATAATAGAAACGAATTCGCCCTTTTTGACGCTCAAATCGAGTTCTCGCAAAACGGGATTGACGTCACCGTTTTCCAGCACAAATTCGCAACAGACCTGATTTAACTGTAAATAATTATCGCTCATTTTCTCACCTTCTTTTTTTGCAAGTGAGAAACCCAGATGGTTACAATCACGAGTAAGGCGGTCAACAATTTGAGGTCTGTCACTTCAAGGCGCAAGCTGTCATTCACAAAGGGCAAGGAAATGCGACTGCCGTAAAACCGTGCGAGGTATAAGAGTAACTGATACACAAAACTGCCGAGATATACCCCCAGTAACAAGAACATGATGCGATTGCTAGGCAACAAAATCCTACCGAGCAAGACCATTGCCAAGCCCGCCATCACCATGCCTGTACCAAAATTAATATCAGCAAATCGTTGATAAAGCACCCACAGACCGCCACTGAGAGCGACTAGAGCGTTAGAAACAGACACACCCAACAATTTGAGGATGTTGGGATTCATGCCCGAATTCGTCACCATCTGTGGATTACTGCCACTGGCTCCAAGCGCTATGCCTAAATCGGTGTGGAAAAAATAACTCAATACCAGCCAAATGCCACAGATTATCAGAAAAAAATAAATCAAAATGCTGGTGTCTTGCGGTATGCCCGAAAAATATTGTTGAAAATGAGCCAGCCCTGTTTCAAAGTTATTGCCCAATTGAATGTTGGGTTTTTTGCCCATCACACGAACATTGACAGAATAGAGCATGGTCATTGTCAAAATACTGGCGAGCAAAGAATGTATCTTTAATTTAATGTGCAAAAAGGCTGTCAGACCGCCCGCCATTGCACCACCTGCCATGGCAATCAGCAAAGCCCAAGAAGTCGCCACACCATTCACCGTGCAAATAGCCACGATGGCAGCGCCTAAAGGAAAAGAGCCGTCGACGGTGAGATCGGGAAAATCGAGCATTCTAAAGGTAATAAAAACCCCAAAAGCCAAGATGCCCAAAATAAAGCTTTCTAGCAAAACGCTATGCCCTATAATACTTATGACCTGCCAACTCACTTCATCACCTTGCTATCCTTATGCGAAAATTACTATTCAGTTTAATAATATAGCACAAAGAAATAAATACCCATAGATCAAAAAGTAGGAAAGCAAAAATATAATCATAAACTCTTATCAAAAAAAAGAATTCGTTTAGACTAAAGAGCATGAATAAAGAAATTATGACAATCACACACATAGACAGCAATTCGCAGGCAAGACGAGGCACCCTCCACCTTCCCCACGGAACCGTTCAAACACCCGCATTTATGCCCGTTGGAACCAACGCTACTATTAAAGCCATTTCCCACAAACAAGTAGAACGCATGAATTATGAGATTATTTTAGCCAATAATTATCATCTGTATTTGCGTCCTGGCGAAAAAGTCATAGACGAAGCGGGAGGGTTGCACAATTTTTCTGCATGGAGCAAAAATATTTTGACCGATTCGGGGGGATTTCAACTTTTTTCTCTGCCCAACTTGCGCAAAATATCGGATGACGAAGTCAAGTTTCAATCGCACATAGACGGCAGTCATCACGTCTTCACCCCTGAAAAAGTGGTGTCGCTGCAAGAAACGTGGGGTTCTGACATACAGATGGTGCTGGACATTTGCACGCCTCCAGAAATTAGCCACGATGAAGCTCTCAAGGCCGTGAACATCACAACGCAATGGGCTGCTCGAGCAATGCGACAACGAACATTGTGCAAAGAAAGCTACGAAGGCAAACTCTTCCTTATTATACAAGGGAACTTTTTCGAAGATCTCAGAAAACAATCGGTCGAACAATTGCTGGCTCTCGATAGCCCTGGAATTGCCATTGGTGGCTTGTCTGTGGGCGAAGAAAAATCGCAATACAGACATTTCCTCGCTTACACCGCCTCTCTCTTACCTCCCGAAAAACCACGTTATGTGATGGGCATAGGAACTCCCGATTATATCTTTGATGCCGTTGAAAATGGCATAGATGTTTTTGACTGCGTTTATCCCACGCGTGTGGCAAGAAACGGCGTCTTCATGACTCGCAACGGCCTCCTCAACCTTAAAAATGAACGCTTTAAGCTTGATCAAAGCCCCATAGAAGAGCATTGCCCGTGCGACACCTGCCAAAACTACTCTCGTTCTTACATACGTCATTTATTTGTTGCAAAAGAAATATATGCTTCTATGCTGGCAACACAACACAACCTGATGTTCATGGCAACCATGATGCAGGAAATGCGCGAATCCATTGTAAACGATACATTTATGCAGTACAAAAAAGAATTTTTATTTAATTATTATCAGGGGAAAGAAAGCGTCTAAAACATCGCTTGATGTTAGGGTAGCTCTAAAAAGGCGGTTTCAGAAAATAACGAAGAGATTTTTTGACAAGTCGAGGAGTTGAAAACGGAGTTTAGCCTGGCTAAATGAGTATTTCAACGACGATGGATTGGTAAAAAAGATAACGTTAGAAATGAAAAAGTTTTTTTTAGAGGTGCCCGTTAGACAAAAAAAGACCTGTGAATCTCTGGACGTCGAATGATTCACAGGTCTCA
>CAYRNA010000008.1:0-42044 GCA_964425555.1 uncultured Spirochaetales bacterium | reverse complement strand
AGCTTAAATCATTGCTCGTATCGCTATAAACAAAGCTCGTCCCTCCTACACTAGGTGCAGCCGCTGGCCGCGTGAAGACAAGCTCATATTTCAAACCTGAATAGAGATCCGCTAGTGACTTACCATTGAGGTCACGTGCAGTCGTATACTCTCTATTCCAAGTTATTCCCATTTCATAAGGGATAGCGCTGTTGACGGTAGTAAAAGGCTCCAAAACTAAGTTTTGTTTGGGCTCAGCAATAAGTAAGCCTGTAAATTGACTCTCCAAATTAGCCGCATTTTTACCTTTAATCTGATACACATAGCGCGCACCACTTAAATTTTCCATCAGGTAGGACACTGTCCTTATAGTAGCATCAAAGGGATCGGAACCGAGTATTCCATCGGCAGCAGGATCTATATTAATTGTTTTTTCGGTAGAAGGAATAGCGGTGTCATAGCTGTTCACTTCGCTGTAGATAATATCGTAAGAAACCGCTCCTGCATCTTCTGTCCATCTCAACTTCACACTACCAGGGAAAACGCCTGCTTCTGCATTCAAAGACAAGCTAACACTAATATCATAGACGACGGTACTGCTTTCTGCTAAAATATCCCCATCGTCATCGTAAGCCACAACGTAGCTACTGTCTTGATCGCCCAATATATTTTCAAGGAGCAAAGCTTCCTTTGCAATATGCTCAGCAAGCAAAGAACTGCTTGTATCTTCAGTTTTAAAAAGACTGTAATTCTTTGCTCCATTTACCGTAAGCCACGTTGCTTTTGCGTTACCGTCATCATTAACAAGTTCGTAACCATTTATTTTAGTATAAGGATAGACCGTCTGCATGGGCAAAGAGTCAATGACTTCTGCGCCTCTTTTGGCATAGACCCACACGTAATAAATACGTCCTTCTCTCAAGTCATTTATCTGCAATTTAAGACTATCATCAATTATATAGGTATTGAGAGTTACATCAGTAGGAGGTGCCGTGAGAGGATCTTCAAGGGGAGTTCTACCGTAATACACAGCATAATTATCAACTCCTACCGATTTTCCTTCAAAAGCAAAAGAAATAGAGCCAAGTTGACTAGGAGTAGGTTTCACCGTATAAGAATCTTGATATTCTGTGATTTTTGGGGCCGCACAACCCATAAGAATAAGTAAAACAACGGCGAGTCGCTGTACTTTAAAAAACATAGAGAGCTCCTTCGTTGGTATTTAGACACAAATCTACCCATTTCAATATAAGTGATTAAAAATATAATGTCAAGTCTATCTTTTCTGAAAATAAATATAAAGCAAAAGGTAATAATAAAAGCATAGAAAATGTACTAATCATCTGTTGGCCCATTTATGGTGCTATCCTACCATAGTGAGTAGCATAAGTTGTAGGTAGTCTACCAAGCCTCATATTGAAAAAAGGCGTACTTACAGCTTTCCACCATCTTTCTCATAAGCGACATCCTCAGGCTTCAAGGTATCAAGTATGAAAGAGGGCTGTAAAATACTTGCAATTCTGCAACTTACACTAAAGAAAGGCTAAAATCTCTTATTTTTACAGAAGTAAATATTCTCAAAATAAGGAGACCACAATAACCTTTGAATATCTTTCTAAGGACCGGGATGAAGAAGATATGTACCAGCGTAACCGACAGGATAACTATTATCATAACCAATATAATGCCCAAAAACACCGGTATGACCTACGCCTCTACCAAATCTGGCACCTGTTGCAGGATCATAAAAATAGGTATATGGATAGCCAGAAAAAGCTGCGTTACGATGGTGATAGACTCTATAAAAACGAACCAGAGCATTAAATGTTCCATCTGTGTCTGTTGGTACAAATTCTTCAGAATAAAGTACAGAACCACTTGCATTGGTAATACCCGAAGCTATCTTAAATTTATTAAACCATCGCAGAGGATAAGAACCGACACCACTGCTATTAGCCAGCGTTAAAGTGTTGTAATTAGCAAAATAATATGTAGCGCCCGTATCTTGGTCTCTTAGATATGGCATAAACCAGTTAACAAAAGGGAGTCGACCATCATGCTCACCATCCCATGTAAACATGGGTTGCAAAACAAATGATGAATTAAATGCTTTAAACTTAGATCCTATCAGTAGATCATCACTGGTTCTATAGGTATAAATCTGTATGTAATATACGCCACCAAGACCTTCATGCCGTCTGAGATCATCGGCAAAATTAGGAGAACCATCTCCCAACTTGTATATTTGTCTTGAATTATTAATACTGTCGATATCTGGTTGAGTAGGAACGGCACTATGACCACTCGCCGTCGTAAAATATATTAATTGGTAATTAGCACCATTGGCAGCCAATTTTGTAAATCTTCTTGGCTTACGTTTTGCGTCCACGTCGCTTGATAAAGCTAGATCATCACTTCCTGATTTAGAGCCTATATGAATAGGGTTAAGATAGCCTCCGCGAACATCGGTGAGTTCTGCAGATTCTGCCAAAATCTGCTCTCCACCCTGTTTATTCTTACCAATTAATTGATATTTAATAGTATAGCCACCGCTATAGGCTCTACCATTACGTACTATTCCATAAGTTATATTCGCTACATCATTGATAATGATGTCAACAGCGGTGTAAGTATTCAGACGCAAATCATATACATATCTTGCAGGCACTCCCGCAGGTCGCAAGCTAGGACGAGTTATAATCAGACGTCTGTTAGGTCCAAGAGTGGTGCCTTTAAAACGATCAGCAAACTTAACACCCTTTCTATTTACAATATCCGCTATTGGTAAAGTTCCAGCAGCTGAAATATAGTTATATTTCGTTTTTACCTCAAAGGGAGTATAGGACTCAGGGTAACTCACTTTTGTAGGGGTTTCAAGAACAAGTTTAGCCCCAGGAGAACGACTATATACTACTGACCCATCATCGACCTTGGTCTTGGGTGTCAAGCGTACATCGTAACGTATTGGTATATTTCCTTTTGTCTCATCGACAAGATCCAAATCGTAAATAATGAGAGAAGTAACAGTATGGACAACATCCGCTAGACTTGTCCAATTCGTACTACCCGTTTTCCTGTACTCAACGCTATAGCCAGACGTATCCCTGACATAACTCGCATTCCACGAAACATAAAGTGAACCAGGAAACTTACCAGCAATGGCACTTAAAACAAGATCTTCTTCCGTCTCTGTATTTGTTGATCCTGTACCAAAACTCACATACACACCATTCAAAGCTGTCCACACTTCGTACTGAACAACTCTTTTTTCTGCAAGAGAACTAAGCGATGGAGAAGTCAAATTAAGCGTACCTGTAGGAGGTAATAGCTCTAAGTCTGCGATGAGTGGAATATCATGATAAGTCACATTAGTTCGCATACGATAATAGTTTTTTAAACTACTTGTCGCTGTAGGAGCATCCAAGGTCAACTCATCTCCCCCATCAAACTGTGAACCAAGCGCATGGCCCTGAATAGCATTAGGTGCAACCGTATTCGTATAGCGACCAAAAACAATATCTTTGCCAGTAGCTTTATTTTGACCAATAAGTTCCAATTGAGCGGTGTAATCACCAACGCTAAGACGGTTAAAAATGTCTCGTTGATAAACACTAATATGAGCACTATCATTATAAGTAATAGAATAAGTACTCTGACTATAGTTCAGTTCACCGCTTGTATTGGGATAAACAATTTGACTGCCACCTAGGGTAGGCGCATCACTAGGTCGAGTAAAAGTAAGTCTGTACTTTAAATTTGAGTACAAATCATCTAATAAATTACCGTTAAGATCACGAACTTCACTATATTCTCTATTCCAGCCGAGTTTCATTTCATAAGGAACAGTGCTATCAATAGCAAAAAAAGGAGTCAGAGGTAAATCTTGCCTTGGTCTAGCAACAATAAATCCTGTAAATCCAGCATCGCCGTCATTCGTTCTACCTTTAATCTGATATGTATATCCTGTGTCTGCTAAATTTTCCATCAAATAAGACACTGTTCTGACACTACTATCGAGAGGATCTGCGCCTATTACCCCATCAACAGCAGGATTTATATTTATTATTTTTTCTGTACCAGGAATGACCTTGTCAGTCTTATCCACTTCGCTAGAAATAATATCATAGGAAGTCGCATTAACATCTTCTTTCCATCTCAGTTTCACCGTATGAGGAAAAACTCCTGCTTCTGCATTAATAGTTAAACTAATACTGGGGTCATAAACAGCGCTACTACTTGTTGCTAAAATATCTCCATCGTTATCATAAGCCACAACATAGCTACTATCTTGATCACTCAATCTATTTCCAAGGCCAAAAGCTTCTTGAAAAATATCAGCAGCAAGCAAAGAAGTCCTTGTTGCTTCCTCTTTAAAAACACTGTACTTCTCAGCTCCATTTACCGCAAGCCATGTGGCCTGTGCCCTACTCTCTGTAGTAACAACCTGATAGTCTCTGACTGTGGTATAAGCATATACCGTCTGCATGGGCAAGGAATCAATGACTTCGCCACCCCTTTTAGGGTAGACCCACACGTAATAAATAGCCCCTTCGTTTAGTCCATTGAGCTGTAATTTAAGACTTCCGTCAGTGGCATAAGTATTAAGAGTTACAGCAGTAGAGGGTGCGGTGAGAGGATCATCTAGCGGAGTTTCGCTATAATACACGGCATAGTTATCAACCCCAATCGCTTTTCCCGCAAAAGTAAACGAAATAGAACCTGCCAAGCCTGCAGTCGGTTTTACAGAATAGGAATCTTGGAATTCTGGAGCGACAGGAACGGTACACGCCATAAAAAAAAGTAAAACAACTGTGAATGAACACATCTTAGAAAACATATTATAGTCTTCCCCCCTATTAATATTTAATACAGACTAGCGTTTAAATATAATATTCTTTTATATAATATCAAGGTATTTCCCCTTAAAAAATAACAAAGCCACAATGTTACTGAAAAACCATGATCAGAGACTCGCTTTTGACTAGATTTAAATCAATTTAGGGACCAGGATGAAGATCATAGTTCCAACCATAGCCTGCAGGGTTAGTTGAATCCCTGTTAATAAAATGCCCATAGACACGAGCATCACCGACTCCTTTACCAAATCTAGTGCCTGTTCCAGGATCAAAGAAATAGGTATATGGATAGGCATCAAGAGCGGCCTGTTTTGCGTGATAAACCCTATAAAAACGCACCATAGCATTGAATGGTTCAGCACTGTCTGGTACTATAAATTGTTCAACATAAACCGTAGCGCCACTTGTATTTGTAAATCCAGCTTCTATCTTAAATAAAGCGAGCCACCGCAGAGGGAAATGACCATAACCAGAACTAGCTGGTGTTAGAGCATAACTATCATCAAAATAATATGTATCACCCGTATCTTGGTCTCTCAGATACGGCATAAACCAGTTAACAAAAGGTTGTATCCCATATCTGAAGCCCGAAATCCACCAAAACATGGGTTGTAAAACGAAGGACGAATTAAACTCTATCAGTTTAGATCCTATTAACAAATCATCACTGCTACGGTAGGTATAAACTTGTATGTAATATACGCCACCTACACCTTCATGCCGTCTGAGGTCTTCGGCAAAATCAGGAAAACCATCTCCCAACTTATATATTTGCTTGGAACTCCTAATAGTTCCGCTGTCTGGTTGCGTAGGTATTGCGCTATGACCACTCGCCGTCGTAAAATATATTAATTGATAATTAGCACTATTGGCTGCCTGTTTCGTAAATTTTCTTGGCTTACGTTTTGCATCCGTATCGCTGGACAAAGTTAGATTATCACTCCCAGATTTAGAGCCAATAAATGCAGGATTAAGAAAGCCGCCTCTAATACCAGAGAGTGGCTCAGATTCGCCCAAAATCTGCTCTTCTCCATCTTCATTTTTACCAATCAATTGGTATTTGACGCTATAATTACCGGTATAAGCGCGACCAGCACTCATGACCACATAGCTTGCATTATCCGCATCATTAATATCTCTGACAGTCTCCCCATTCGTAAAAGCAAACTCATTCTCAAATGTTTTAGCTACGCCAGCAGGTCGTATATCAGGACGAGTGATGACAAGACGTGCTTGAGGGGCAAGGTCACCTGTAAAATGATCATTAAACTTCGTTCCGTCTCTATTTGCAATATCTTTTATTGCGAAAGCTCCAGTCGCAGAAATATATTGATCATTCACTTTTATCTTTAAATGAGTACGCGACATATTATACAATTGGCTAGGGGTTTGAAGAATAATGTTCTCCTTAGGAAAGACACTGTGTATTACTGATTGATCAGAATTTTTTGTCTTTGGTATCAAGCGTAGGTCGTAATTTTTGGATACATTCCCGTGTGTCTCATCAATAAGATCCAAATCATAAATGCTATAGTCATGAGCAGTATAGGCGATATCCGTTGCCACGCTCGTCCAATTCGTCTCACCTGTTTGCCTTATCTCAAGGTCATAACCGTTAGTTTCCCTCGTATAGCTTGCATTCCATGAAACATAAAGAGAACCAGGCAAACGACCTGGTACTGCTCTTACAGTAAGGTTTCTTTTAACCTCTGTGGCTATCGATCCTGTACCTAAATTTACATAAACATCATTTGAGGTCGTCCATAATTCGTACTGGACAATGCTTTTCCCTGCAAGAGACGCAAGCGATGGAGAAGTCAAATCAAGCTCACCCGTGACAGGCAATAGCTCAAGGTCAGAGAGGAGAGGGATATCATCGTAACCCCAATTTTCTTGCATGCGATAATAGTGTTTTAAAGTACTTGTCGTAGCTACATCCAAAGTCACGGTATTTACGCCATCAAACTGTGAACCAAGAGCATATGTCTGTACGGGATTCGGTACAACGGTGTTCGTATAGCTACCCAGAATAGTATCTGTGCCAGTCGTCTTATTTTGACCAACAAGTTCTAAGCGAGCAGTGTAATCACCAACGGTAAGACCACTGAAACTATCTCGTTGATACACACGAATATTAGCACTATCATTATATGCAACAGAATAAGTATTCTGAGTATAGCTCAATTCATCGCTTGTATCAGGATAAACAACTTCGCTACCACCTAAGGTAGGGGCGTCACTAGGTCGAGTAAAAGTAAGCTTGTACTTTAAATCTGAGTACAAATCATTTAATAAATCACCGTTAAGATCACGAACTTCACCATATTCCCTATTCCACCCTAATTTCATTTCATAAGAAATAGTGCTATCGATAGTAGAAAAAGGAGTTAAAGGTAAATCCTGATTTGCTTGAGCAATAATTAATCCCGTAAATTGACCGTCGTCATCACTTTTTTTCCCTTTGACCTGATACGCATACCTCGTACCTGTTAAATTCTTCATCAAATAGGAGACAGTTCTTGCATCTTTATCGAGAGGATCTAGGCCTACTATTCCATCAACGAAAGGATCTATATTTTCTATTTTTTCGGTACCCGGAATGATCTTGTCAGCATGATCTACTTCGCTATAAATAATATCATAAGAAGTCGCACCAATATCTTCTGTCCATCGCAACTCTACAGTATGAGGAAAAACACCAGCGTCTATACTCATAGATAAACTAATAGTAATATCGTAAACAGCGGGATCACTTTTGGCTAAAACATCTCCATCGCTATCATAAGCCACAACATAGCTACTATCTTGATCATTCAATCTAGTACCAAGAAAAAAAGACTCTTCGGCAACATCAGCAGCAAGCAAAGAATTACTCGTTGCTCCCTCTTTAAAAACACTGTAAGTCTTAGCACCATTCACTATCAGCCATTTCGCTTCTCCATCACCGTCTCGACTAACCAGCTGATAACCTCTTACGGTGGTGTAGGGATATACCGTCTGCATGGGCAAAGGGTCAATGATTTCGGCACCTCTTTTGGGGTAGACCCACACGTAATAAAGATGCCCTTCTCTTAGCCCATTGATCTCTAATGCAAGACCTGCGTCAACGGCATAGGTATTTAAAGTTCTAGAACTAGGAGATGCGGTGAGAGGATCATCTAGCGGAGTTTCGCTATAATACACGGCATAGTTATCAACCCCAACCGCTTTCCCTGCAAAGGAAAAAGAAATAGAACCTGTTGAGCCAGCAGTCGGTTTCACTGTATAGGAATCTTGATATTCCGTAATTTCAGGAGCGGAACACGCCACTAAAAAAAGTAAGACAACTGTGAATGAATGCACTTTAAAAAACATAGCGTAGTCTTCTCCTTTATTAATATTTAACACAGACCAATACTTAAATATAATATTTTTGTATATAATATCAAGATGTTTCCTCTTGAAAACAAACTGGAATAGCTCTTTTTCATTATACCATTTATGAACTAATAAGACCCATATTGAGCACTGTAACCAGGAGGCGTAGAACCATCATACCCAAGATAATGCCCCAAAATACTAGGATTACCTACGCCTTTACCAAATCTAGTACCTGTTCCTGGGTTGTAAAAATAGAGACTCGGACTACCCGTAAATGATGGCAGAAAGCTATAGGCTCTATAAAAATGTAGCAGAGCTGTGAATGAATCAGAATTTGGTACGAGCAATTCTTCAGAGTAGAGAACACTACCAGCGTTATCAGTAAGCCCTGCGTATATTGAAAATCCAGTGAACCAATTGATAGGAATTGTACCATAATGACTTGTAGACGTAGCAGCTACAAAACCACCGCCGTCAGTAAAATAATATGTATCATTACCACCACTCGTATCTCTTAGATAGGGCATAAACCAATGAAGATAAGGAGTGCCTCCAGCGTTCAAAGCGCTGCTATACCAAAACATAGGTTGCAATACAAATGCTGAATTAAATACTCTCTGTTTAGATCCTATTAACAGATCATCACTGGTACGGTAAGTATAAATCTGAATATAATAACTTCCGCCAGATCCTTCATAGCGTCTGAGGTCAAAAGCACTGTTACCAAAGCCATCCCCCAATTTATATATTTGCCTTGAATTCCTAATACTCCCCGCATCTGGTTGATCGGGAACGACACTGTGTCCACTCGTATCTGTAAAATATATTAATTGATAATTAGCACTATTAGTGGCTAGTTTAGTAAATGTCCTTGGTCGATATTTAGCATCGGCTTCATTGGTCATATCTATGCGATCAGTTCCCACCTTATCACCAATATAACTAGGGTTGAGATAGCCCCCTTCAACATTATCGACCTCCTCTGATTCACCCAAAATCTGCTCTTCAGGAGTTCCACTATTAGCAATTAATTGATATTTAACACTATAGGCACCAGCATAAGCTCTACCCCCACGCACAGACACATAACTTGCGTTGTCTGCATCATTAATCTCTCTATCAATACTGCTATAATTAAAAGGAAATTCATCGACAAATGTTGCGTCCACCCCACTAGGTCGAAAATCAGGACGAGTGATAGTTAGACGGACTTTGGGGGCTAGACTTCCTGTAAAATGACTATTAAATTTCGTTCCGTCTCTATTTTCAATATCTTTTATGGTCTCAACTCCAGTCGGTGAAATATATTGATCAGGTACTACTAGCTGAAAAGGAGTAAATTCCGCTGGCTTATTCAGTTGCGTAGGAACTTGAAGAATAAGTTCAGCTCTAGGGAAAATACTGTGTACAGTGGCTTGATCACTCGTTTCTGTATTGGGTGTCAAGCGTAGATCATAATTAATTGGTGCATTCCTGTTCGCCTCATCAATGAGATCCAAATCGTAAACAGTATAATTAGCATCAGTAGTCGAATAGGGTATATCAGTTGCGAGACTAGTCCAAGCCGTACTCCCTGTTCTTTTTATCTCAAGATCATAACCGCTTTTATCTCTTTCGTAGCTCTCATTCCACGAAATATAAATTGAACCAGGTAAGTTGTCAGGAACTGCACTCAAAGCAAGATCGACAAGAGGCGTTGTGTTGACTGATCCTGCACCAAAGCTCACATAGACATCATTTAACGTTGTCCATACTTCGTACTGAACGAGAGGCTTACTCGCAACAGCAGAAAGTGAAGGAGAAGAAAGATCAAGCGTATTTGTGGCGGGTAAGGACTCTAAGTCAGCGAGCAATGGTATGTCAGTATAGACATTAGTCTCTTTAATACGATAATAATTTTTCAAACTGCTCGTTGCCGTAGGAGCGTTCAAGGTCAACTCCATTGCACCATCAAATTCTGCATCGAGAGCGTATCTTTGAATGGGATTAGGTGTAGCC
Organism: uncultured Spirochaetales bacterium; assembly: GCA_964425555.1. GTDB lineage: Bacteria > Spirochaetota > Spirochaetia > SP-2023 > CAYRNA01 > CAYRNA01. The sequence continues at coordinate 31,851 of CAYRNA010000008.1, read as the reverse complement.
GTAGCGGTGTAGCTACCCAAAGTGATATTGTCGAGAGTAGTCTTGTTTCTACCAAGCAATTTCACTTCAACAGCATAATCACCGACAGTGACACCTCCAAGAGCATCTCGCTTATACACACCCAGATTAGCACTATCATTGACTGCAACAGAATAAGTCGTATTTGCATAGCTTAAACTATTACTAGGATCGCTATAAACAAATTTACTTCCTGCTCCACTCGGTGCATCCTCTGGTCGAGTAAAGATAAGCTCGTATTTTAAATCTGAGTAAAGATCTTTTAATGACTTACCATTGAGATCACGCACAGTCGTATATTCTCCATTCCAAGTCATTCCCATTTCATAAGGGATAGAGCTGTTAACGGTAGTAAAAGGTTTCAAAACTAAAGCTTTCGCTGTCTCAGCAATGACTATGCTTGAAAACTGACTATATCTCCCTCCAGTTTTTTTCCCTTTAACCTGATACACATAGCTCGAACCTGTTAAGTTTTCTACCAGATAGGATATAGTTCTAACACTAGGCTTCAAGGGATCTGTGCCTGCTATCCCAGCAGAAGAAGCTATAGTCATTATAGTTTCTGTAGAAATAGGTATATCATTCTCACCCACTTCGCTATAGACAATGTCATACGAAGTCGCACCAATATCTTCTGCCCATCTCAATCTTACTGTACCAGGGAAAATTCCTGCGGTTATGTTGAGAGACAAACTAATACCAGAAGCATAAATAGCGGAACTGCTTTCTGCTAAAATATCTCCATCTTTATCATAGGCCACAACATAGCTACTATCTTTGTCATTCAATTTATTTTCAAGGAGGAAATCAGCCTCTGAAATATCTTTCGCAAGCAAAGAATTGCTTCCTGCTTCCTCTTTAAAAACACTGTAGGTATCAGCTCCACTTACAGCAAACCACGTTGCTTCTACACTACCGCCAGCGTTTACAAGCTGATAATTCATTATTTTGGTATAAGCATACACCGTTTGTACGGGCAAGGACTGAATGATTTCAGCACCATTTTTGGCATAGACCCACACATAATAAATCTGACCTTCTTGCAGTTTATTTATCTGTAATTTAAGACTTTCGTCAGTGGTATAAGTATTAAGAGTTACAGCAGTAGGAGGTGCAGTGAGAGGATCATCAAGCATAGTTTTACTGTAATACACCGCATAGTTATCAACGCCAACAGCTTTTCCCGCAAAAGTAAACGAAATAGAACCAAGCTTACCCACAGTCGGAGTCGCGGTATAGGAATCTCGAAAATCTTCTTCGATAACTGGAGGGGCACATCCTATAATAAAAAGCAAAACGATGCCGAGTGAATACACTTTAACAAACATAATTCCTCCTCCCTATTAAATATTCTATATAAATATACAGAAATGCAGGCTTATAAAAATAAAATACCAAGGATTTACTTCCCTTCTCTAGAAATAACTTAGAATATGAAAACTTGTTTTGTAGAAATCAACACGCTTATTTCATAGTTAATTTAGGGACCAGGATTAGCCCCATACCAAGAATCATACCCTGCAGGCTTACTACCCTCATACGAAATATAATGCCCAAATATTTTAGTATAACCTATACCTCTACCAAATCTAGCACCTGTTGCAGCATCAAAAAAGTACATACTCGGATAGTCATAAAATCTTGACTGACCATCATTATAGGCTTTAAAAAACTCTGCCATAGCGAAGTATTGGCTAGATCCATATGAAACTAGAAACGATTCCGTATATTCAGTATTCGAAGTTCTCTCATCATTAAATCCTGTGTATATTGTAAATCCAGCGAACCAACTGAGAGGAACGAAACCAACACCCCCTTCAACAGTTGTTACATCCCATCCATTATAAAAATAATATACATCACCCGTACCACTCATATCTCTTAGATATGGCATAAACCAATGAACAAAAGGAGTGCCTCCTAGATTAAGACTCCAAACATACCAAAACATGGGTTGTAAAACGAAGGACGAATTAAACTCCATTAGTTTAGATCCTATCAGTAGATCATCACTGGTTCTATAGGTATAAACCTGTATGTAATACACTCCGCTATATTCTTTCTTTCTTAGGTCTTCGGCAAAATCAGGGAAACCATCTCCCAGCTTATATATTTGATTTGAAGTATTAAGAGTCCCATTCTCTGGTTGAGTAGGCACTACATCATGACTAGTCGCACTAGTAAAATATATCAATTGATAATTAGCACTATTCCCACGTTTCTTAGTAAATTTTCTTGGTCGATATTTAGCATCCGCATCGCTGGAAATTGTTAGATCATCACTACCACTTTTGGAACCAATATAACGAGGATTGAGATAGCCCCCTTGAATATTAAACAGTTCCGCTGATTCTGCTAAAATCTGCTCCCCACCGTCTTTGTTTTGACCAACTAATTGATATTTAGCACTATAGTCACCAGCATATGCTCTACCTGCACGTACGGATACATAGCTTGCGTTGTCTGCATCATTAAACGTTTTGTTAATACTGCTATAATTAAACGGGTACTCTTCTACAATTGTTGCTGCCACGCCACTAGGTTTGAGACTGGGACGAGTTATAGTCAGACGGATTTTAGGGGCTAGGCTTCCTGTAAAATGAGCATTAAACTGAGTTCTGTCTCTAGCTTCAATATCACTGATTGCTGAAACTCCAGTAGCTGAAATATATTTCTCACTCATTCGTACCTCAAAAGGAGTATAATCGGCTGCATGACTCAGTTGTGTTGGGGTTTCAAGAACAAGTTTACCTTTAGGAAACTTACTGTATGTGATCACTTGATCATCCACTACTGTATTCGGCGTCAAGCGTACATCATAGCTCATTGGTATATTGCCAGCTACCTCATCAATAAGATCCAAATCATAAATAATATACTCAGTACTAGTAGAAGAGATATCCGCTATTTTAGTCCAATTAGTCGTACCTGTTCTCTTTACTTCAAGGACATAACCGCTGGTATCTCTTGTATAGCTAGCATTCCACGAAACATAAATTGAACCAGGTAATCTACCAGGAATAGCGCTTAAAACAAGATCTGTTTGAGGTGTTATATTTGTTGAGCCTGCACCAAAACTTACATAAACTCCATCCAAGGCCGTCCATACTTCAAACTGAATGACTCTTGCTCCTTTAAGAGAAGAAAGTGAAGGAGAAGAAAAATCAAGCGTGCCTGTATCAGGTAATAGCTCTAGGTCTGTGAGCAATGGAATATCATCATAACCCACATTTTCTTGAACACGATAATAGTTTTTTAGATTACTCGTCGCAGTAGGAGTACTTAAGGTCACCTTATCTACACCATCAAACTGTGAATCGAGGGCGTAGCTTTCGATGGGATTAGGTACAACCGTATTCTTATAACTACCCAACACTATGTTGTCAACAAGAGTAGTCCTATTTCTACCAACTAGTTTCAATTCAACGGTGTAATTACCGACCGTAGTGCCTTTAAACACATTTCGATTATAGACACTGAGATTGGCACTGTCATTGACAGCAACAGAATAAGTGCTATTGGTATAGCTTAAATTATTACTAGGATCGCTATAAACAAATTTACTTCCGCCTAAACCCGCTGGTGCATCCATGGGCCGCGTGAAGATAAGCTCATATTTTAAACCCGAGTAGAGATCCTCTAATGACTTGCCATTAAGATCACGCTCAGTCGAATGCTCTTTATTCCAATTGATTCCCATTTCATAAGCTACAGCATTCTGAAAGGTCGTAAAAGGTTCCAAGGTCAAATCTTGCCTTGGCTCCACAATGACTAATCCCGAAGATTGACTATCTGAACCATCACTATCTTTACCTTTAATCTTATACGAGAACCTCCCATTTGGTAAATTTTGTACCAGATAGGCCACTGTCCTGACACGGCTATCGAGAGGATCTACGCCTAGTACTCCATCAACAGAAGGATTTATATTTATTATTTTTTCAGTGCCAGGAATGACCTTGTCAGTGTTATCCACTTCACTGGAAATAAGATCATATAGCACGGCCCCAGTATCTTCTTCCCATCTCAGCTTTATCGTACCAGGGAAAATGCCTGCCTCTGCATTAAGAGATAAACTGATGCCAGGATCATAAATAGCAGAACTACTTCGTCCCAACATATCTCCGTCGTCATCGTAAGCCATAATGTAGCTACTATCTTGGTCATTTAATTTATTTTCAAGTAACAAGCCTGTATCTGCAATATCTCCGACAAGCAAAGAACTGTTTGCATCTTCATCTTTAAAAATACTGTATCTCTTTGCTCCATTTACAGCAAGCCACGTTGCTTGCACGTCACCGCCATTATTCTTAAGTCTATAGTTCTTTACATCTGTATAAGCATATACCGTCTGCATGGGTAAGGATGCAATAATTTCAGCGCCTCTTTTGGCATAAACCCACACATAATAAATACGCCCTTCTTTCAGTTTATTTATCTGTAATTTAAGACTTTCGTCAGTGGCATAAGTATTAAGAGTTACGTCAGTAGGGGGTGCGGTGAGAGGATCATCTAGCGGAGTTTCGCTATAATACACGGCATAGTTATCAACGGCAACCGCTTTGCCCGCAAAAGTAAATGAAATAGAACCAATCTTACCCAGAGTCGGGGCGACTGTATAGGAATCTTGAAAATCTTCTTCGATAACTGGCGGGGTACAGCCTATAATAAACAGTAAAACGATGCTGAGTGAATACACTTTAAAAAACATAGTGTCTCTCTACCCTATTAAATATCCTATATAAATATATTTAAAGGTAAGTTATTACACGCAAAATGTCAATAACTTCACCCTCTAAAACAAATTAGAATACGAAAAAACTAGGGATAACGAAAATAAGAAATTACTTCGAAATCACCTAGATGACTATTATTTGTTATATCAACGGAAAAGCATGAAAAATTCTTAAGAATCAAAAAAATGACACATGAAATCTCTTTTTTATCGTGTCATTTTGATTGTAGGATGGAGCTAGAAGTCTCTAAAAACTAGTGAATTTCAGCAGGATAAACATAACCTGCGGGCTTAGTCGTTTCAAAGTTTGTAAAATTCCCAAACTGACTATGATCTCCAACTCCACGACCAAATCTTTCACCTGTTGCAGGATTATACAGGTACATAGCCACCCAGTTAGATGGAGGGAGATACCGCCTATTATTAGCAAACTGTGTAAAAAAAGCTTTAAAACCGTTAAACGTTGTTCCCTCTGAAATCGTAAAGGTTTCTCTATGACCATAGGTCGTTCCATTCACAAAACTCATATCTATAGTAAAACCTAGAAAGATCCCAAGACCCATCTGACCTCTCTTGCCACTACTAGGTATAGCGATAACATTACCGCTCCTAAAGTAATAACGGTGATCATTCGTTCTATCATACAAATAAGGCATAGCCCACTCTTCAAATGGTAAAGGGTCAGTAGAGCCTGTATAGCCAACGGCAGAACTATTGAACCAGTACATAATTTCCAACACATTAAGATCATCCACCAGATAGGATCTAGCTCCTACAAGTTGTCCAGTACTCGTATAAGTATAAACTTGTACTGGAAGCTGTGCATCATACTCATCATTGCGAAAATCATCTCTGGCGTCTCCTGCAGGTATCTTATATATTTGACGTGTATTATCAATATCAATGTCACTCGGTTGCACGGGCACTATTGTATGTCCCGCTGCCTCTGTTATATATACAATTTGATAACTAGAGCCAGTCATATTATCATTAATGAATCGTAAGGGGGTAATCCTTCTATGAGCATCAGGATTTAGACTTATCGTATCAACAAGTGTGCTACCCATACCAACTGGCGTGAGATAACCTCCCTTTAAACCCTCAATCTCCGCAGAACTTCCCAAGATCTGGTCATCAGCAGTATCAGCTGTATCTTTCGTATCTATCAGTTCGTATCTAAAACCATAAGTATCGCTATAAGCTCGACCATCAACCACATTTCTATACTCTACATTGGGCATATCATTGACAGCGATGTTGCTAGATGCAGACCCAAATGCAAATGAAGAATTCTCTGAACGAAATTCAGAAACACTGCTAGATCGTGTCAGAGGACGTTTAAAGATGCTGCGATATTTAAGTCTTGTAGAACTAGCAAAATGATCTTGAAACGTAGTGCCATCCAAATTGGTAATACTGCCTATATTTATCTCTGTTCCAAGTAACAAATATTTAGGGTACACGTCTACAGAAATATTAACATTGGTAGCGCTAAGGTCTGCTGCCGGCGTCGGCGATGCTAAAAGCACTGGTGCCGTGGGATAAATACCCGTAATTGTAACTTCATCATCAGCTGCATCAGGGGCGGTATTGGGGGTAAGTCGTATATCGTAACTATTAAATCGCCTCGCTGATTCATCCTCAAGATCGGCATCAAAAATAGTATAAGAAGTAGTACTCGCTGGTATTGTTGTAGAAAGATTCACCCACAATCCAGGTGTAGGCCCCCCCTTTCTCCAAGAAAGAGTAAAACTTGATTTTTCTAGCACATACGAGGCATTCCAAAAAACACGAATAGAACCTGGAATAGCATCAGGTCCTGCATTTAAACGAAGCTCTGACTTCGCGATTGTCGTGGTAGAACCTGCACCTAAACTCGCAAGAACACCATCGACAGTTGTCCATATTTCATAGAAAAGACTATCCTTGTCCGCAAGACTAGAGAGGCTCGTAGTACCGAAATCAAGTATATTGTCAGACGGTAACAATGTTAATGCACTGATGGCAGGAATATCATCATAACCTTTTGTGTCATCTTTAATGCGATAGTAATTTTCTATTACAGCAGAAGGAAGAGGCATACCTGAGAATGTCACTTTATCAATACCGTCAAAATTAGCAAGAGGATCATAACGTTGTAAGGGTGCAGGCATTACATTATCTTCGTACTCTCCCAAGACTGTCGATGCCCCAGTTATCTTATTCACACCAACAAAGCGTAGTTGAGCTCTATAGGCACTTACGCCAATAACGACACGGGGAATGCGAGCATAAACTGGAACTTCCGCACTATCATTGATCGTAACAGAATAAGCACTCTGCGTATAGCTCAATTCATCACCTGTTCCAGCATAATTCAGCACTGTGCCTGCTAGTGCAGAGCTTGTTGCAGGTATATCCGAAGGGCGAGTAAGATCAAGTTCATATTTGATTCCACTATAGTGATCCTCTAACGATTTGCCATTGAGATCACGTACATTCGCATATTCCCTATTCCAAGTTATTTTCATTTCATAAGGAGCAGAGGTATTAACCGCAACAAAAGGTTCTAAAACGAGATTTTGTTTTGGTTCAGCAATTATTGATCCAGAAAATTGACTATCTTTTCCCGCACTATTTTTACCTTTAACTCTATACACATACCTCTTGGCGGTTAAGTTTTCCACCAAATAAGATACGGTTCTTAAAGTAGTATCTAAAGGATCGACACCTACTATTCCATTGACGAGAGGATCTATATTAATTATTTTCTCAGTAGAAGGAATAGATGCGTCGTCGCTATCCACTTCGCTGTAGATAATATCGTATGAAGCCGCGCCAACATCTTCTGTCCATCTCAACTTTACAGTACTAGGAAAAACGCCTGCTTCTGCATTAAGAGATAAACTCAAAGTAATATCGTAAATAACGCTATTACTTTCTGCTAAAACATCTCCATCTGTATCATAAGCCACAACATAACTGCTATCTTGATCACTCAATTTATTTTCAAGCAGCAGAGATTCTTCTGCAACATCCTTGGCAAGCAACGAATTATTTCTATCTTCTTTTTTAAAAAGACTGTATTCCTTAGCCCCACTTACGCCAATCCACGTCGCTTTTGCATTACCGTCCTCATTCACAAGCTGATAATCCTTTATTTTTGTATAAGGATATACCGTTTGCAAAGGCAAAGCATCAATGACTTCGGCGCCTCTTTTAGCATAGACCCACACATAATAAATACGCTCTTCTTCCAGTTTGTCTATCTGTAATTTAAGACTGTCATCAATTGCATAGGTAGTCAAAGTTACGGCACTAGGTGGTGCAGTCAGAGGATCTTCGAGCAAAGTTTTACTATAATACACGGCGTAGTTGTCAACTCCTACCGATTTCCCCGCAAAAGTAAAAGAGACAGAACCTACCTGAGCCAGAGTTGGCATCACCGTATAGGAATCCTGATATTCCAAGACTTTTGGTGGCGCACACCCCGCAAGAAAAAGTAAAATGACGGCGAGTGACCGCACTTTAAAAAACATATTGTGCTCCTGCATTAGCCCGTATTAATAATATACGTATACCTAAATATAAGTTATTAAAAATAGAATGTCAATGATTTTACATTCTTAAAAAGGAATGAGGAAGCAACAAAATGGATTTTAACTTTGTGTCTGTAAAGTGATAATTCAAAAAATATTATTTATAAATAACGGTAGAATTGGGAAAACCAATGCTATTGTTTGAGGTATCGACAATGTACCAGTTACTTTTTACATTGAGGTCATCCTCGCTTTCCCAGCGGTTCATAGTACGTGTCGCTGTCGTTTTACTAGCATCAAAGGCATCTTCGGGCAAAATAATATCACCCGTCTGTTCCCATTGGCTGCGATTAGAAACATCTTGTACAGCCTTGATAGTGGTAGATGTCCACCCTAGGTTTTTATCTGTTGGGTTATTTTTACGGTCCGAATAGATAAAAAGATCAACAAGACTTCCCTCTCGCCTATCGTACAAACTGATTACGCCATTTTTCCCCGAAATGCTTTCTACTTCGTCCAACCACAAATCCCAACTTTCATCACTACTTTGCGATGCCGTAGCAAGAGTTTTATCCGTCGTTTCATTCACTTCTTCTTTGACATGACTCGGTGCATAATGCACAGTAATATAATCTCCTGTTTCCACCTCTATATTGGGGAGTTGAAATAAAGATGTATAATAGGAACTAGAACCAATGTACAACGTATAGCCTGCCGTGCTACCGCCCTTCACTACTCTGAGTTCCACGCTGTCATTTGTCTTTGTACCCTTAGCCGTTTGTACCTCGTTTAAAACCAGTCCTGCTGGATTTTCATTAATAGGAAAATAACGGACAAGAAACTGCAATTCATTATCCATCTTGCTGTTCACACTGCCATAAAGATGATAAATCGCTCCCGCATCCATCATGCTATCCGTTGTTATAGTGACGGCCTTATCGTGAATCACCAACTGATAGGATCCCCAGTCTGGAGAAACTTTGTCAAGATTTCCCGACTTGATTTCTTTATCAAAAACCAGCTCTAACTCACTCCCCGAAATAGGTTTTACTTCAAGGAGAGTGGGTGGACTCAAATCCTCCAGTACACTCTCTAGTTTTTCTGTACGGCAAGAAATGAAAAATAAAAATAAAATGGTATATCGTAATAACATAAAAAAACCCCTTACTCTAAATAACAGAGCAAGGGGTTTTTTACTTGTGAAAATAACTTATTTAAACAGTTATTACATTAATTTCCTTAATTTTATAAGAAAATTCTTTTTCTCCAATAGTAAAATTAAGATCTTTTTTCAGAGAGGCACCCATCAAATAAGTTCCTAAAGGAGAGAGATAAGAAATAATTTTCTTGCTCGGTTCTGATTCCCAAGGCCCTAAAATTGTCAGTTCCGTTTCAACACCTTGAATCAGATCTTCTAGTACAACATGATTTCCAAAAGACACTTTTTTGTTATCAACATGAGCCAAATCAACAATTTTTGCAATAGTAATTTCTGTTTGCAAAGTTTCTTGCTTCTTCAGAAGATCACGCTGATGTTCTTTTGCCGCAATGTATTCTGCATTTTCTTTCAAGTCACCTAATTCTCTTGCCACCGCAATTTCTTGTGAGTTAGCAGGAATAAGTTCTTCTGAAAGTTTTTTCAACTCTTTTTGTTTAGCAATAAAGCTACTTTCCAGAGCAAGAAGTTCATTGCTGACTTGCGCATGACCATCGATTTGCGCCTTAGGTTTACTTCCCATCGCCGCCTTGATTTTCATTTTAGGATGCAGTTCCATAATCTGAGCTTCTAGGTCATTCTTATATTTGTCTTCAATGAAATCAATGGCAATCACCAAGCTATACAAACGGACCAAATCGTCTTTGTCAGCTTCTAGAATAACCTTAGTAATGGTATCGTCTTTAAAGAGGAAGTTTTTCAACAACTTGTTAAGTCGTTTATTAATGGACATACTTCTTCTATTAGAAATTTCCTTTGACGTAATTTCATAGAGGTTCAGGGCATTAATATAAACACGACTTTTGTCTATACTCACATAGTCCAACAAATCAGAATTAACAGCATGAGGAGCGAGCCAGATAAAGGCTTCTCGCAACTCTTTGTATCTATCAACCGCATTGGTTACAATAATTTTGAGCGCTTCTTTTTTGTCATTTTCTTTGAGCGTAGTAATAAGAGTTGTTGTGTGAAAGCTAGGAAAAACTCTGACGTAAAATGAATCCCAATCTTCAATGCACCAACGAATTTTTTTCAAAAATAATTCTTTAAGCTCATTGTCACTCAATTTTTCAAAACACTCCAGCGGATCTTCTAAAATCTCATACAATTCTTTAAAATCAGGAAGCGCTACGGTTTCTGTACTATATTGCTCTTGAATATGATCAATGACAAGGTAACTTGCAATCGTCAGTTCATTAATATGATCGATATTGAGGTAACCACAGAAATACTTAAACATTTCATTAAAATGATCAGAATCTATGCCAGCTTCCGCAATAAGCTCCCTAAAAAGAGCTACTTTGACAAAATAATCTTGTGTATTTTTAAATTTGTTATAGATCTTTTCTTCAAAAGTAACGGGTTTTTCTCTCAGCACATAACGGTCTGGGAAATCTTCTAAGTTACCAAACATTGCATTTGTCTTCAATGTTTTTCTTGCAATAGGACTCCACACATTCCACTCATTTGTGGTCAAAACAGAAGGCACTAATTCTTGCTTGATGCTTTTGACATCTATACCTTTTTCAGGGAAGCTACCAATAATTATTTTAAGAGCACCCGCGTGGTTTTTCTGTATCTTTGCCTTAAGTTTATCTTTTGGCATTACGCTTTTATATACCCAAAGATGATCATTAGGCAAAGCGACAAGCGCCTCGACTGCCATCTTAAGCGTCATTTTATGGCCTCTTTTCTTACCAAAATCAACGACCACGTCGGTGTCATCAATTTCTGAAATACGACCGACACCCCATGTTTTATGATAAGCAAAACTGCCCTGAGCAAAGCTAATATATTTTTCAAACATAGCAATAGCGTCTTGTATGTTTTGAAACGATTGCAACAAGTTCGCATTTTTAATAATATCTTCTAAATTGGGCTTACTCGCATAAATTGTACGATAAATTTCAACCAAATTTTTACGCAATTTCAGATCTTTGGGAGCAATTTCCAACTGACGTTTCACCACTTTCAAGGCTCCATTCCAGTTTTCTGCTGCAACTAAATGCTGATATAATCGCTCTAACAATTCCAACACTTTATCACTAGGAGCAAATTTGCTTATTTTCTGATCTTGCATCAAAAAATATTCTGTATTATCACCCTCTAACTCAACGAGTTTGAACCAAATGTCCTGTATAGAATTGAATTGTTCTTTCTTGAGAAAGCGAGAAAGTGCTTTTTGGTAAAGAGTTATTGCTTGATAAATATCACCCTTGGCTTCTCTGTGTTTAGCTAATTTCAAAACCATGTCGGCTTCGTTAAAATCAATGAGAATTATTTTTTCCCATGTTTTAATTTCCTCATCTTGTTTCTCAAGATGGTGGTAGGTTTCTGCAAGCAAATGCAAGATAGATCTGTTGTCACCATATTTCAATACTTGTTCAGCGATGGCCTCAACGACGCCCCAGCGTTTCGCTGTAATAAAGCTCTCAGCGAGTTGTAAAAAGTCTGTGTCATCAACAGCGTGTTTTCTCATTTTGAGGTGTGCCATAATATAACGTGCGCTAACATTATGTTTATTCTGACTCAGTTGAACGTCTAATAATTCAAGAATTTCATCTCTGAGAGTTTCATCTTCTGCAGCCTCCAAACCTTCAAGGGTCTCAAGCCATAGTGCATGAAGTTGTTGAAAATCAGTCGTAGAATAATTTTGTAACGTAGAACGAGTCCATTGTTCTTCTTGGATCATATTCGTTAAGTCAGTTATAATTTTTTGCGACATTAATTAACTCCCGTCATTCTTCAAAACAATCAAAGCTCTCTATATCAAAAGACAAAAAAAAAGCAGGTAAATATTATCATTGACCGTTCTTGTACTTTTTAAAAATAAGCTTACTAAATATTATAATCAAAAAAGTACTGCTTGTGAACACCTTTGTCTTTTGATATTACTATAATGATTATATTTTGCTAAAAATAATTATTATAATTGAATTTTCATACTTTTATCATTGTAGTTTTTGCGAAAGCGATGCGCACCATTCCACTAAAAAGAGGAATGATGTTCTTTTGCTAAAAAAATTTGAGCGTTCTATTGTGTGCAAAAGAGCTTTTTGCAATGACAATGCCCGGAGCAGCCTGACGTCTTTTGTATTCCATCTTGTGCAATTGGCGAATGATCCAACTCACCGCTTCTTCATCAAAACCCTGCGCAACAATTTGAGTTTCGTCCCGTTCTTCATCCAAATATAAATTTAATATGGCATCGAGATCTTCGTAAGCGGGAAGACTGTCCTGATCTTTCTGATTGGGTCTTAATTCTGCAGACGGTGCCTTGGTTAAAATATTTTTAGGAATGACTTCTTTGCCATACATTTTTAGACTGCGAGTATTAATGTAATCGCACAATTCATAAACTTCGGTTTTGTAGAGATCACAGATCACAGAAAGTCCACCGCACATATCGCCGTAAAGCGTGGCGTAACCCATAGCGCATTCAGATTTATTGCCCGTGGACAACATCAATTCGTTGGTTTTATTCGATTCTGCCATCAGCAAAATGCCTCGTATACGTGCCTGAAGATTTTCTTCTGTGAGGTCGGGTGCTTTCCCTGCCAAGACGGGATCTAACACCTGCATAAAAGCATCATATAAGGGTTTTATCTCAAGAGTGTGGTAATTGACTTCGCCCGTCATATTTTGCACCATGGCTTGAGAATCACTGAGACTGCCCTGCGAAGAATACATGGACGGCAAGGAAAACACGCTCAGATTTTCACTGCCAATGGCCTCTGCAGCGAGGGCAAAGACAAGCGCTGAATCAACGCCACCCGACAAGCCCAATACAAACCGTGCAAACCCTAGTATTTCGCTATATTCTCTTAAGCCAAACACAAGTCCGTTAAATATACGAGAGTATTTACTGTTTTCTGCGAGTGTTAGTGCCAAGTATTTATCGCTTTGATCAAGGTCAAAATCCAGTCTATCTGCTGCCATTTCTTGCCCTAAAGCAATAATTTTTTCGTCGTGTATAATGAGAGAACTGCCTTCGTAAACGACATTTTCCTGCAATCCCAACAAATTCGCTTGCAAGATGGGAACGGCTGCTTCTTTATTTGCTGAGACAAGAGCAGCGACACGTTCGCTCAAACTTTCTGCATAAAAACGAAGGCTGTCTGACAACAAAATACACTGTGCGCCAACAGGGCTGGTATAGTAGCTCAGCTCGTCTTGCACCATTAAACCAATGTCCATACCCAGATGCCTATAAGTCATTTTTTGTGGAATAATATTAGGATCTTGATTGAGTTCTAAGCGTCTCTGATACACTATTTTCCCTTCTGATAAACCAAAATAACAGAGCGTATTATCTCTATTCCAGTCGACAAAAAACAGAATTTGTTGCGGTTTTAAAGCGAGTGCAATAGCTTTTTGTGCCTTTTGTATGCGTATCAAGTAGCTTTTTTTACTGCGTTCAAAGGGCGAATAAACGGCAGAAAGACTTTGCGCTGGTAACAGAATCACACTACTTTCCAACTCACTTATTCCAGCAATAATTTGCTGCATGTTTTGTTCTATTTCATTCGCTCGTGGCTTAAATTGAAGAATAGTAAATGTCATTGTATCGCCCTTCATAAATAGTGCTCAGACAGTAATTGATAGTCATCATTTTGTGTATTTCTGTTATCACATTAAAGTAATAATATATCCATTATACTTCTAAAAAGAATAGTGTGCAAGCACTCAAGCTTTCAATTCCTTGCTACTATCACACTTTATTTATATGGTGTCAGCGAAAAGAGGGAGGAGGATTGTAGTTTTTTACAGCCTCTTTCTTTATACTATTTAGTACGAATAAGACTCTACAAAAATGTTGTAAAAAAGAGATAATGAATGGAAGATTTTAAAACTTTATTTGACGCACTCCAGCAAGAAACGAACACGATCTGGGGGCATCTTTGACCCGACTGCGTTAAAAGAAGAAGTGGCTACTTTAGAAGAAATGACCCTTCTCCCTGATTTCTGGGATGACCCTGCCAAAGCTAAAACAATTACTCTCAAAATCAATGCCCTCAAACGCAAATTTCAGCCTTGGGAAAAACTGCGCCAACAGCTCAGCGACTGCTATGAATTCTACACTCTGGGCAAAGAAGAAGACGACGAAAGTCTTTCTGCCGAAGCCTATGAACTTTTCGCCACGATACAAACGGTTTTCAATAAACTAAAGCTTAATACCCTCCTCAATCAGCCCGAAGACATGCTTGCAAGCTATCTGACCATACATTCTGGAGCGGGGGGAACCGAGGCCTGCGACTGGGCACAAATGCTTTATCGTATGTATTTGCGATGGGCGGAACGCAAAAACTACAAAACATCTCTAGTTGATTTACAAGAAGCGACGGGCGGCATCAAATCGGTTACATTTTCTATTCAAGGCGAATACGTTTACGGCTACCTCAAAGGCGAAACGGGCGTTCACAGACTTGTCCGCATCTCCCCTTTTGACTCTAACGCAAGACGGCATACGAGCTTCTGCTCTGTTTACGCCTCGCCCATCATAGACGATACCGTAGAGCTAGACATCAAGCCCGAAGAAGTGCGCATAGACACCTACAGGTCTTCAGGAGCAGGCGGTCAACACGTCAACACCACGGACAGTGCGGTTCGTATTACTCATATTGAAACCAATATTGTGGTGCAATGTCAGAACGAACGCAGTCAGATCAAAAACAGAGAGACAGCGTGGAAAATGTTGCGCTCACGTTTATTTGAGTATTACAAAGAAAAACAAAAGGCAGAACAAGAGCAAAAAGCGATGCCCAAAATGGATATTGCGTGGGGATCTCAGATTCGATCCTACACTTTTCAGCCCTACACTCTCATTAAAGATACACGCACCGCCGTGGAAGCCACACAGATTCAGGCCGTTATGGACGGCGATATAGACCCCTTTATCGAAGGATTTTTGACTTATAACGCAAAATGATTAGACCATATCTTTTAACTTTCATTATGCTCCTCGCTGTAAGCAATCCACTCTTGGCTTTATTCAAAGATAAAGAGAGAGAAACGCTCATCGAAGACTTGGACGGGGATGTGCCGTCAACTTATGTTGTTGAAATAGCGAAACCCTTTTTTTACAAGACTGAGGACAATCAAGAAATCTCAGAAAATCTGCAAAGTTTCTTTATGAAGAAACTCACTGATTTCAAAACACACCTCCTTTCGGCACAAGAAAGAGAACGAATTTTCAATGATCTCATCAGCACGCAACAACGAAAACATCAAAATTCTTTGGTGCAAAATGAAAAAACTCAGGTAACAAAATTGTTTGAGAATGAGAACAATGGTACGATCTCAGAAAACTTTGCCTATAGAGAAAAGATCAAAGAAGTGGAAGATCAAATAGAGAAATTGGCAACGATTAGAATGGAAGAAATTGACTTGCCAGAAGAGCTTGATATCACGCTGAAGGCTGGTAGCTCTAATAGCATGTTTTTTTCTGATGATACCAATGAAATCAATCCTTTGTTGCCGCATTTAAATGACGCTGATCTTGTCATTTACAGCACCATTTCCATACGCAATAATAGCTACAACATGCAGTTCTATGCTGTGCAAAAAGGCAACGATAATATATTGCCCATATGGGAAAATTCCACTAACCTCAACAACCTGCAACAAGACATTGTCAGTCTCAGCGAAACCGCCCTACCAGCGTTGATTTTAGGAAGACCGTGGACACGACTGAAGGTCAACACCGACCCTCAAAATACAATAGTCTATCTGAATAACGAAGTCATAGGCTCTGGCAAAATCGACTTTCTGGGCGCACCAGAGGGCGAATACACTCTGGTGATAGAGGCTCTGGGCTACGAAAATACCACTCAAAAAATACAACTTGAAGCCTATCAGACAACAGAAATTAAGACTGAATTGCAAGTCAGAGATATTTTTGCTCCCATAGTTTTGAGCACAGATCCCGAAGGTGCGGACGTCTATCAAGGTTCATTGTGGATAGGAATCACACCGCTAGAAATCACCAAAACCGAAACGCTGACCCCCTACACTCTGGTGCTAGAAGGCTACAGAAACAGGCGCATAGATATAGACGAAAACTCCAATAGCGAGTTGGTAGTCAAGCTAGCCTCAAATGAACTCACCAATCAAGAAATTTTTGAGAATGAAAAAACTCAATTTTATTGGAGCCTAGGCGTACTCACGCTGGGATTGATGTCCGCATTTCTTCTCAATGAGTATCACAATGAGTTAGCGTTGCAATTCAACCAGACCCAAAATGCTGCCGTCCTAGCCCAATTTAACAGTGTAACCACCCCAAAAACCATTCTTTACGGTGTGGATATCGCTCTCGGCATATACCTCGGTTACAGATTGGTTCGCTATATTATCGCTGCAGAAAACTTGACAAAATAGAAAGGAACACCCATGTTTTTTAATAAACGCAAAGTGCAAAAAAACTCCCCAAAAAATAACCTGATCAACAAATTGTTCTCCGCATGGCAAAATGACGACAACCAAGTTTTGCTCGATAAAATAGAAGAATTGTTGATAGAAGCTGATTTGGGCGTCAAATTAACTCATGCCATTTTAGAAAATATTAAAACCGCACAAAAAAAAGACAAGCTCTCTAAAGATGAATTAAGAACCCTACTTCGCAAAGAGTTGGCTTCCTCTTTAATTATGTGCGAAAATGTGATACCCACAGACCCCACTTGCTTTCTTATTGTGGGAGTTAATGGCGTTGGCAAAACAACATCTATAGCGAAGATAGCCCAATACTTCAAAGCGACATTTCACAAAAACATCTACCTCATTGCTGCCGATACTTTTCGAGCGGGAGCCATTGAGCAACTCAATATTTGGGGCGAACGATTGGGACTGCGCGTGATCAATCAGCAAGCGGGAAGTGACCCTGCCGCCGTAGTATTTGATGGTATTTCTGCCGCCAAAAGCAAACAGATTCCTCTAGTTATTAGCGATACAGCGGGTCGCCTGCACAATAAAAAAAACTTAATGCTTGAATTAGAAAAGATAAAGAAAGCCATAGCCAAAGCGGATGATTCCAGAAAAATCACCACTCTCATGGTTGTCGACGCTTCTTTAGGCCAAAATGTTATGCAGCAGGCTGAAATTTTCAATGAAAGTGTCAAAATCGATGGCTTTATTCTCAGCAAGATCGATTCTAGCTCAAAAGGAGGCATTGTGTTCCAACTCTGCCAAACATTTCAGCTCCCTATATATTTTTTGGGGACAGGTGAAACTCTTAACGATATTCTCCTTTTTGATACCCCTACGTTTCTTGATAAATTTCTTGAAGGAGAGAATCTATAATGAACACCAAAATCCGTCCCAAACAGGGCGAGCAAGTTGAATTGCAAATAGAAAAAACAATATCGGGTGGCTTAGGTCTTGCTCGACACAGTGAATACGGGGTCATACTCGTTGAAAAAGGACTCACCGACGAAGTGGTTCTCAGTGAAATTGTAGACATTAAGCGTGATCTTGCTTTTGCCAAAATCGTAAATATTGTGCAAGCCAGTCCGCAAAGAGTGACGCCTTCGTGTGATCTCTATACCGTTTGCGGAGGGTGTGATTTCATGCACTTGAATCACAGCGCTCAACTGCACGAAAAGCAACAATGGGCCATAGAAAGTTTTGCGCGTTTTGCCAATATTACTTTTCCTGAACCACCGACAATACACGGCGAACTTGAATGGCATTATCGACGAAGATTTCAGTTTCACCATGATACAAAATCAAAGACTCTCGGACTCAAAGCATCGAAATCAAATGATATTGTTTCGCTGACACAATGTCCTGTGGCGCATCACAATATTAATACCTATTTGAGCCACCCCACACTCCTTGAAAAGAGCAGAGAAAGATTTCATGTCATTGCCGCCGATGAAAAATTGTTATTGAGCACCACCGATGATTCTGCCACCAT
Source organism: uncultured Spirochaetales bacterium (assembly GCA_964425555.1). GTDB lineage: Bacteria > Spirochaetota > Spirochaetia > SP-2023 > CAYRNA01 > CAYRNA01. The sequence continues at coordinate 13,453 of CAYRNA010000008.1, read as the reverse complement.
TAAAATAGGTAAGTATAGCTATCACACACAGGCTCAACTTTTCTTTCAGAGTTATCCAGGCATCTTCGCCAAAATCATTGATGAGATACTAGCCTTTGCACCAACGAGCGGGCAAGCTTTAGACTTATATGCGGGCGTCGGGTTGTTTTCACTACCCTTGCTCAATCATGGTTTAAAGGTCGTAGCCGTAGAAAAAGACAGAAGAACGAAGTCTTACATTCTCAAAAATGTTGCCAAGAATCTCACACCAGCAGAACAAGAAAATTTTCATTCTTTGAGTCTTCCCGTAGAAGACTTTAAGACACACATGGATATTGATTTTATTCTCGTTGACCCTCCCAGAACGGGTTTATCGCCAACGGCAAAGCAAAAAATTCTTGACTTGAAACCCAAGAAGCTCGTTTATATAAGCTGTCAGTGCGACAACCTTGCAAGGGATGCGGGTTTCTTTGTCAGTCATAATGCCAAGCTAGAGAAACTCATGCTTTTCGACACATCTCCCCAGACAAGTCATTTTGAATCGGTAGCCTTTTTTAGTTTCGATTAAACCAAGAAGACATAAAAAAAGCACTAGATAAATTCTAGTGCTTTTTTTTATCGAGTTTTACCTCAATCTATAACGTAGGATCAGTAATTATTTCTGTACTATTATCGCTACTCATATCGTCTGTATTCACATCGCTACTTATATTATTTTTGTTCATATTATCTGCATTCAGAGGCGGGTTAATCATCGTTGAGTCTAATGTTGCACTCTCCGTTTCTGCATCCGCTTCATTAGGAATAATGAAAATTTGTCCAGGGAAGATCAAGTCAGGATTGGCAATCTGATTTCTATTGCTTCTCCACACTTGTGGCCATAGGAAAGGCTCATTCAATGTCTGACCTGCAATTCTCCATAAACTATCACCTGAAATAACTTCATGCGCATTATTGACACTGTTATTTTTGTATTCACTCAAATAAATTTGTGCCTGTACAAAGTATTCTTCTGCAAGCTTAAAGTTTTTATCATTGCGCGCTTCAACGCCATTTTCCCAATAGCTTTTAGCCTCATCGAGTAAGTTTACAGTATCTTCTTCTCCTAAAACTAAAACACCACTCTCAAAAATAGAAAAGCTCAAATCATTATTAGGTTGAGGAGTTACAGTAGGTGTAGTTTCTTCCATAGGTGCTGACATCATGTTCATATCATCCATCATAGGAAGGGTGAGTTTACTTTCTTCTTCTTGATATACCTCAGGTGCCGCAAGCTCGTCGCTACTGACAACTTCGACGCTATCATACAATTCTGTCTTACTAATGGGAGCCGCTTCTATCACAGTCCCTGTTGTGCCATCAAAAGAACGCACTTCAGAAGCACTCGTAATACCATCGGCAACAAGATCCATCATGGAATCAAGAGCTGCTAATTGTTGTCTCTCTGTGCTCAAGTTAACGAGTCCTTTGGCTAAGAATCGCGCTTGTAGCAGATCTTTTTCACTGTTAGCAAAATCATAATCTTGATAAAAATTCAGTCCATCATAGTAATGAGTCATGACACTGTCAACTTCATCTTTTGCCCATAAAAAAGAATCCACTTTTTCGGCATCGCCTAAGTACAAATCTATATCTCTTTGCAAGATATTGATCCAGCGTATATTCTCATCAGTTAAGTCATAAAGACCTTGCAAAGCCTGTGACGCTTCCCAATAAGCTCTCTTGCCATCAATAAAAGTATCTACTGTGAGCAAGGTTCGTGCAGTGTCTGACAGTTTCATTCCATCTGTAAAAGTTGTAGGAAAGAACGCAGGAGACTCAATGTCTCTGTTCAGTCTTTCTAATGTATCTAAATTAGCAAGATATTCTCTGATCAAAGCTTCAATCGCTGCATCATAAGCTTTATTAGCAGCAACGATGGTCGCCGCTTTCTTACTCTTCGTTAATTTCATGTCATCCGCGTTGAGCGCATTTTGTGCTTCATTAAATAAAGCTTTAGCCGTTTCCCATTCGTCACTAGCGAGTCTTGGTGCTTCAACTTCTTCAGCTCTCTGCATGGCAGTAATTGCTTCGGTCAAATCAACCGATTCATCATCCTTCACTACTGGTGGTGCTTCTACAACTGCCGATTCTTCCACAGGCGTTTCTGTAGTACAGCTCACAATAAAAAGTAAGCCTGTCATAAGTAATATTTTTTTCATCTCTATTAAATCTCCCTAAGTAACCCTAATTGAAGGTTGAGTTATCAACTACCCTATCGTATTATTTTATAAAATTAAACAACAAATATCTATATTTTTTAATATATTTGAACACCCTTTTTAGAACTTCGGAAAAATAGAACAATACTTTACTCAATTTTACCCCTCTATCTCCCAATAATTAATAAAAAATAATTTAATTTTATTTGACAAAATTCTAAAACAAGGTTATAATTCCCCTATAGTTCTTATATATAATCGTATATATCATAGTTTAAAGTAGGAGGGCATCATGCCGCACGTAAAAAAGCTAACCGATAAAATCTTTAAAATCACAATGAACGTTGACTCCAATATTCTTTTTGAAGGAATGTGGCCCATACCTGATGGTACGTCCGTCAGTTTCTACATTGTTAAAGGTGATGAAATCGCAATGATAGATTCAACTTTCAATGAATTCAACTTCCCTGCAATGTGTGAAAAACTCATTGAAGACGAAATTGGAATTAAGCTTGCTGATATTCAACATATCGTTGTGAACCACATGGAACCTGATCATTCAGGTTGGTTAGGCGACCTAAAACATACAAAAATTCCTCACGCAAAATTATACTGTACAGCAAAAGCAAAACCAATGTTGGAAGCTTTTTACAGCATAGACAAAGACGTTACTGTTGTAAAAGACGGTGATACTCTTGATCTTGGACAAGACCAAGTTCTGACTTTCTTTGAAGCACCCAATGTTCACTGGCCCGAAACAATGGTAACCTACCACGCCAATGAAAAAACATTATTCCCTTGTGACGCTTTCGGTTCTCACGGTCGTATTGAAGATGCAGACTTCGATGATGAGCTTTCTGCTGAAGATCTAGAATATTTTGAAAGAAATACTCTACGTTATTATGCAAACATTGTTGCTGCATTCTCTCCTTTCGTTGTTAAAGCTATTGAAAAGCTTGTTGGTGCAGGTCTTGATATTCAAGTTATCGCTCCAGCGCATGGTATTGTTTGGAGAAAAGATCCCGGTCAGATTATTCAAAAATTCCTTAGATTTGCTTCATATATGGATGGACCTGCTGAAAGTGAAATCACTTTAGTTTGGGCTAGTATGTATGGTAATACTAAGAAAATAGTGAATGAAGTTATCAAAGGAATTCGTTCTGAAGATGTACCTGTTCATATTTTCCAAGTACCACAAGACGATGTCGGTCATGTTTTAACTTATGCATGGCGCTCTACAGGTATTGCTTTGGGAATGCCTACTTATGAGTACAAATGTTTCCCTCCTATGGCTTATTTACTCGACGTGCTACATGACAAGCGTGTTCGTAACCGTGAAGTATTCCGTTTTGGTTCATTTGGTTGGTCTGGTGGCGCCCAAAAAGAAATGGAACGTCGTACAGAAGGTCTTAACTGGAACTTTATTGACAGCTTAGAGTGGCAAGGTGCCCCTAAAGCCGAAACAGCAAAACTTGCTTTTGAAAGAGGTGCTCTCTTAGCTAGAAAAGTTAAAGAAGCCGTTAAAAACAAGAAATAAAAGTTTCTGATAAAGCAGGGTGATAAGCCCTGCTTTTTTTATTTATATTTCGTTTTTATCCTATATTTTGTATTATTTACGCTATCTTATTTCATTAAGATTCGCACACGAATTGAGCAAAAATGATTAAGACTATTTTTGTTGTTCCGTTATATATAATATGAAAACAAACAGAGATCTTAAAATAGAATCCGCTCTTCTTTTGATAGACGAGAAAGCATCCGTACCATCTGTACTTCCTCAGAAAGGCTTTATCCGCCGTACTGCGACAGCTAGTTTTTCTACACAAGAAATAGCCCAGTTAAATAACAAAGGCATAGAAGCCGTACAGCAAAAAAAATACCTTTTGGCCAAACGTATTTTTCGTACCACAAACAACAGACAGGCTCTTGCACAGCTGGCGGACCGATTTGACACACAAAGTGATTATCTTGAATCGGCAGCTTTACATTTAGAACTGGGGAATAAAGTCAAATTGACCCAAGCTTGTCAGGAAATAGCCCAGACAGTTAAGCTATGGTTGCACGAAGATGACTAAGTTATTTTTTATCACTCGTCGATGCAAACACATAGACATAAGATAAAGAAAATAAGTTGTACGCTAAACGCAAATAGCCACTATTGGGTATAGTATAGTTACTGGGTTTTGTTTCATAAAAAGAAAAGCTCTCATTTTTATAGGCCAATGTCTGCCTATTAAATTTAAGCAAATGCCTAAATGAAAATCTGATAATATTTTTTTTCAGTTTATATTCATATCCCAAGCCTATGGGAATTGTAAAGTAATGGAAATTTGCTAATTCCCTACTCCCTTCAGATTCTTCCTTTAAAACGGATTTCAAATAATACAAGGTTTCTATACCCGTAATAAAAAATATGCCAGAATCTTCATTCAAAGGAATTTTCGGTTCAAGGTGCAGACCAAATCCTATCGCCTGTTGTGTCAAAAGAAGACTCTTGGTCGTCGAATCATTTGCTATATTAAAATGACTTGTATTCAAGCCATAATAAACAGGAAGTTTCAGACCGAAATACTGAGATATTCCCAAGTAATAGCCTAGACCAACATTGAAATTCTCGCCAACATCACTGGCAAAGTATGAAAGATTATTGGCTTCAAGAAATTCATCTTCATGCGCCATGATTGGTCTATTAAATCCTCCATCAAGAGAAAACTCAATTCCATTGGTCAACTCAAAATTGAGAGCTAGATAACTAATCAATAATGTTATCAACATTCATACTGTCCATATTTCCAATAATTTATGACAAGAACACCGTTCCATCACTATATTATTATGTAGTATATCAAAAAATCAACACAAAACAATTCCCCATCATCAAATTACTTTTTATAATGAAGGAGCAGAGGGCAAACTATATGATACCATTTGAACAATTACTTTTTTGGGGAGATATGATTAGCATCATTTCTTTTTCCATCTCAGGTTGTCTTTTCGCAATAAACAGAAAACTCGATCTGCTCGGTGTCATTATTGCCGCATTTTGCACGGCTTTTGGTGGTGGCACACTCAGAGATATAGTTGTCGGGCGATTCCCCGTTTTCTGGATTCAAGATCCTAGCTTTTTATACATCAGTTTAGCCACTTCTCTGCTTGTTGTTACGGTCGTCAAATTAAGAATAAAATTTCATCTATTCAAACCTTTAAAAAAGGTGATGCACGCAACAGATACCCTAGGTATAGGGCTGTATACTGTTATAGGCAACTACATAGGAATACAACGTGGTCTCGATCCCATTGTTTGCATAGCCTTAGGGACATTCACAGCAACAATAGGAGGTCTGATACGTGATACAATTAGCCATACTCTGCCAACTATTATGTACAAAGATATTTATGCCAGCGTGTGTGTCGTCGCAGGGATTTTTTTGCAGATACTATATTCTCTGAAAGTATTTGATAATTTTAATTATCCAGCCTTATTAACCATTATTTTTGTTATCATAATGCGAACACTTGCGATAATGAAAAACTGGTCTCTTGCTGTTATCACCATAGAATCCGATCAAACAACAGAACTCTAAGGAAATGATAGGGCAAACTAGATCTTATCGTTTATCATCTCGTCAATCAGTTTATCCAGCAATTCCGTAAATGACAGACCCAATTCCTTCATCAGTAAAGGGAACATACTCATTTGCGTAAAACCCGGAATGGTATTAATTTCATTTAAATAAAGAGCGCCGTCTTCTGTTAAGAAAAAATCAACGCGCGCATAACCTTGGCATCCAAGAACTTGATAGGCTTGCTTGGCATATTGTTGTGCCTTAAGGTTTTGTTCCTCTGAAATTTTCGCAGGTACAATAATTTCTGTATCCTGAGGAGATTCATATTTGGCATGGTAATCATAGAACGCGGCGTGCGTTACTATCTCTCCCGCAGGCGAAACTATGAGATTTTCTGGTTTATTGGCATTGCCCACAACCGCATATTCTATTTCTCTCGCCACCACTCCTTGCTCAACAACAAGTTCAACATCATATTGGATGGCTTGATCCAAGGCACCTTTTAATTCAGGCACAGACTCTACCTTTTCTATACCGAAAGAAGAACCGCCACACGCAGGCTTAACGAAAACGGGAAAACTTAATTGATCTGTAATTGCCTTTTCTACTTGCGTATAATTTTCTTGTATCTGTTCACGAAAAAATGACACATAAGGTAGTTGCGGTAACTCTTCACTTTTCCAGCAAAATTTGGTCTTCACCTTATTCATCCCTAGAGCATGCGCAGCCACTCCAGCACCAACATAAGGCAATTCTAACATTTCTAATAATCCCTGCAGATTACCATCTTCACCATCTTTACCATGAATAAGAGGAAATACCGCATCAACAAACATTTTTTGTCCGCCGGCTAAACCGCCTAGGCCTCTTAAAAATTTATGCTTGAAACCAAAAACAGGAGCAAGCTGCTCTCTCTGTTCTTCAACAATAGGCAGGCTATCGTATTTTTCAAGCAAATCAAGACTCTGATAATACCACTTCCCGTCTTTGGCTATGCCAATGGGAATAATATTAAAACGGCTACGATTGAGATTGTTATAAACTGCGGCTGCTGACAATGTCGAAATATCGTGTTCAAACGAACGACCGCCATAAATTAATGCTAAATTCATTTGTTTCAACATATATTCCTTTGTAATTTTCTATGGAAAAAACTTAAATCACTCACTAGTAATTAATGGTTTTTCCTCTGTGAGCAAGAGAACAGGCCTCTTTAATGGTTTCATGCAAAGTAGGATGAGCATGGCATAATCGTGACACATCTTCGGCGGTAGCTTTAAAGCCAAGAATTACTGTTGCTTCCCCTATCAGCTCGCTCGCCTGTTCGCCAATAATACTAATTCCCACAATCTCGTCCGTGTATTTGTCCGTAATCACTTTGACAAAACCTTTGCTATTGCCACTGCTCAAAGCTCTGCCCGAAGCCAAGAAAGGGAATTTGCCCTTGTTGTATTCATAACCTTTGTTTTTCATATTTTGTTCGCTCAAGCCCAAGCTCGCTACTTCGGGGTGAGTATAAATGACGGAAGGAATCTGATGATGGAAAGGGTGCAAGACACCATCAACAATAGAATCGACGACTTGTTTGGCTTCTTCTTCTGCTTTGTGCGCCAACATTGGCTGACCAATAACATCTCCCACAGCCCAAATCGTACCTGTCGTTGTCTGACCGCCTGTATTCACAGGGATAAAACCCTCTCTTGTAATATTGATACCGAGTTGCTCAAGATTAAGATTATGCGAATTAGGCTTGCGCCCCACAACAGAAAGCACTTTTTCACATTCTATGGAATGCGTCTGTCCGTCTTCATCCTGATAATTCAAGATCAAATTATTTTCGGCGACGGTTTTGACGCTTGAGACCTTGCAACCTAAATGAAAATTACAACCTTGTGCCGTCAATTCCTCTTTGAGAGTGCCGCTTATGTCGCTGTCAAACAGAGGCAATAATTGTGGCAAGGCTTCTATGATGTGAATTTTTGTGCCAAAAGCTGAATAGATAGTAGCCATTTCTAGACCAATCACACCCGCTCCAATAATGCAGAGCGACTGAGGAATTTTATCCAATGAAAGTATATGCGTTGAATTTAATACATTGATTCCATCACTAGGAATATGCGGAAGTTCTGTAGGAGTTGAACCCGTCGCAATGATTATATTTTTTGCTTTAACCAGTATTTTCTCTTGCGATTCTGTTGCAATCTCAAGCGCATTTTTATTGACAAACTTCGCCCATCCTTGAATGACCTCTACTCTGTTTTTCTTCATAAGGGATGCAATTCCCTGCGTCAATCGTCTGACAACAGAATTCTTACGCTTTTGTATTTGCGTCCAGTCAAAACTAAGCCCATCGACGTTTAAACCGTGTTCTTTACCTTCTGTTACGAGTTTGTGATACAAGTGACTCGATTCTATCAATGCCTTAGAGGGGATGCAACCCACGTTCAAACAGGTTCCACCCAACGTTTTAGAGCCTTCTATTAAAGCAACTTTCAACCCTTTTTGGGCTGCATAAATCGCAGCCGTGTAACCACCAGGGCCTGCACCAACAACTGCAATATCATATTCTTTATTTTCTGTGCTCACCATGAACTCCTTGAGATACTTAAACTTCAATAAAAAGGCGGATAGGATTAGTTAATAATTGACGGCTATGATGAATAAATTTCTCTATCCAATCTTGCTGTTCTTCGTGAATAAAACCAAAATTTAGTTCCATTTCATCCTCTGAACTTTGCTCCATGCTCAAAGACAGAATCTCATTGCTTTCCTGCCGACAATATTTGTCTTGTTCTTGATAAGAGGAAAAAAACAGCAGTTGACCTTGTTGAAAATCATGCGGTTCTAAAGCTGCCGTATTCGCTTTCACTTCCAAGCTCGTCAACTGATGCGCCAAGTCTCGAAATGAACTCTTGCGAGCCACTTTAAAGGAAGGATATACCGTGCCAAAGGCTGATTGCAGAGCGATATTTAAAACGAAATCTTCTTCATCAGATTCTTCTCGCATCAGTTGCCATGCCACAGAAAGCGCTTTAATCACCAATAATCGCATGGAAATAACAGCACCGTAACGCTTATTAAAGCTTGTATTTAACGCAAAAATATCATTAAAAACATTGAGCTTCAATCGAAATTCACGCTTCAAATAATTCTGCGTTGCAAAAATCAAATTAGTTTCTTTTTCTAAATGATTGTTCACATCTTGCTTGGTCAAGCAACGACGATAGCCCGTTCCCTCAAGCGTTGTGGGGTCTATACCATATAACTCAATCAAGTAAAGTGCTGAAGGTGTAATTCTCAAATGATCTTTTAACTGCGGATTTGTTTCTTTCAGTTCTTCACGCCAATTGCTGCTATTATTTTGCGTCTCTTGTGTCTCACTTGCAGAAGATTCTTGCTCTACAACAGGTTCAAGCGTGGCAGCGACAGCGCCTATTGCGACAAGCGTACCTTCCGCAATTTCAATAGTCAAAATACCTTTCGCTGGAGAATAAATATCAAGCGTGGCTTTTTCTGATTCTATTGATGCAATAATGACATCTTTATTCACTTCATCGCCAGACTGATAGAGCCACTCGACCAACTTCACTTCACGTATTGATTCGCCCACACTGGGAACGACAATTTCTATCACATCAGCTGTTTTTACTGCACACATACTAAACCCCAAATGCCTCTTTCACAAGATCTTGTTGCTGTTGTTTGTGAATATTAGCAAAACCCGTTGCTGGTGATGCACTGGCCGTACGGGCTACACACTCAATCTTATGCTGAAATGCCCCATCATAGGCTCGTAACCAATAATCCCAATAACCGAAATTCGCATTTTCTTCTTGAGCCCATACAATATTTTTAGCATGAGGATACTGCGACAAAATGCCATCGAGTTTTGCTTTGTTCAGCGGAGCGACTTGCTCGACACGAATGAGTGCCACATCTTCTAAATCATCGGGGCTATCCTGCCCTTCTCTATAAGCCAAAAGATCATAATAAAACTTTCCCGTACACAGGATAATGCGTTTGCTATTTTCTTTGTTGACCTTGTCGTCATCATAAATATCAACAAAACCACCCGAAAGTAATTCGTCTGTACTCGACATGCACAAAGGATGTCTGAACATCGATTTGGGTGACAATAAAATGGCAGGTTTACGGAAAGACCAACACATCTGTCTGCGTAGAAAATGAAATAAATTTGCCGGAGTAGTCAAATTACAGACAGTCCAATTGCCCTTGGCGGTGAGCGACAAATAGCGTTCTGGATGAGCGCTAGAATGTTCAGGCCCTTGCCCCTCATTTCCGTGAGGTAAAAGAAGTACCAGTCCACTCATTTTTTGCCACTTGGTTTCCGAGGAACTAATATATTGGTCTATAATAATTTGGGCCCCATTGGCAAAATCACCAAACTGAGCTTCCCATAAAACCAGCGCTTTGGGCGTCATCAATGAATAACCAAATTCGTATCCCAAAACTCCATACTCAGACAAGTGCGAATTGTGTATCTGGAAATTACCCGTCAGAGGAAAGTTCTTGCTCTCTTCGTTTTTGACGAAATTATTTAAATGCTGTAAATGAATATAGGCGTCATTGGTTTTGATGTCCTTAATCATGGCGTGTCTATGCGAAAAGGTTCCTCTGCGAGAATCTTCACCCGAAAGGCGTACGTCAAAACCGTCGAGCAACAATGAACCATAGGCGAGATGTTCGGCGGTTGCCCAGTTAATGTTCTTCTCGTCTATCATTTTTTGACGAGCGTCTAAGACGTGCTTTGCTTTATTAAGGGGGGTAAACTGCGGCGGAACATGGGTAATTGTTTCTTTGATGATTTCAACATGTCGTTCAGAAATGGAGGTGTCAACAGGCCTTAAAATGTCCTCTATATTCCCTGGCTTCATCACTTTCCATTGATCAATCAGAGGGTTCTTTAAAATAACACGTTCTCTTTGTTTGACATCGTTCAATCGACTTTCCAGCAACAATCTAAATTGCTTGTCCATTTGGTCAGCGAGTTCTGCGTCTTGTGAGCTATTTTCACGCAATTTTTGCAGATAAAGATCACGTGCATTAGGATGTTTCGCAATTTTTTCATACAGCAAAGGTTGCGTAAACTTAGGCTCATCACCTTCATTATGCCCCAGACGTCTATAACCAACAATATTCACAAAGACATCATTTTGAAAAGTTTGTCTAAATTCACTGGCTAATCGACAGCCAAAAACAACCGCTTCGGGGTCGTCGGCGTTGATATGTATCACGGGAGCCTGCACCAAGGCCGCGAGGTCGGTACAATAATCAGAAGATCGTGTTTCCTCTATACTTGCGGTAAAGCCCACTTGGTTGTTCATCACAAGGTGTATAGATCCGCCCACGCCATAACCTGCAAGGTGAGTCATTTGCAAGGTTTCGTACACCAAACCTTGACCAGCCATGGCGGCGTCACCGTGTATAATAATGGGAAGCACCTGTTTTTTGATGCCATTGTACAAGCGCTCTTGTCTCGCTTTCGTCGCACCTAAAACGAGAGCTCCGACGGTTTCCAAGTGAGAAGGATTGGGCAAAAGACTTAAGTTCACCGTCTTTTTTGATGGCGTGGGCATTTCCGAATAAAAATCAAGGTGATACTTCACATCACCATCACCCAAAGGCATTTTTGAACTAGCCTTGCCTTCAAATTCACCAAAAATTGAGCTATAGGTTTTAGCCAATATATTAGCCAAAACATTCAAGCGACCACGGTGAGCCATGCCTATCACAACATCCTCAACCCCATGTTCCGCACCGTGAGTGATGAGGGCATCTAAACCCGTAATCGTATTTTCTAGGCCTTCTAAACCAAAGCGTTTTTGCCCAGGATATTTTGCCTGCAAGAAATTTTCAAAGACCACAGCCTGATTCAACTTGGCTATCATGCGCAGTTTTTCACGCTTGGTCGGTACAAATTGAGCGAAGTCATTTTCAGCTTTATGCTGTAACCATCTCAGCGTATCTGTGTTTCTAATGTAACTGTAATTATAGGCAATTTTACCTGTATAAACTTTTTTGAGACGAGCCAGAATCTCCCGTAAAGTCACCGTACCAAGCTCTAATTCTTTGCCCGCAACAAACTTTGTATCAAGGTCTTTTTCGCTCAGCCCAAAATGCACTAGATCCAGCTGGGCATGTCTGTTGAGTCTGCCCCCTATAGGATTAGTATCGGCAATAAGATGGCCCCGTGTTCTATAGGCATCGATGAGTTTTTGCACGGCAAACTCTTTGCGCAAATCAACGTCTTTGCCTGTTTCTACATCAAGATCCAGTATCTGTTCCCATGTTTTATTGGCAAAAAGTGAATCCCAACTGGCAGGAATAGAATTTCTGTCTTTCTGATAACGGTCATAAAGTTGCTTCAGATAATCGAGTGAAAAGGAATAGAGCTGTTGTCTAGGCATAAACTCTCCTTACGAACTTATTCGGGCTTGCTTGAATTGATCACCAAAGTAATCAATGTGTTTGAGTATAGATTTTTGGAAATACTTCCAATCATGTTTACCTGGTGTGCTACTAAACTGATGCTTGATTTCAAGCTGGTTGAGTAAACTATGCAAGGTTTGATTCACCGTAATAAGATGATCTTCACTGCCACAATCAATGATAATATTGAAATTCTGTTCCAGCAAGGAAACCACATTGTAATTTAAAGAAAAGTAATGCCACGCTTCTTCGTAGCTATTAATTCTGACACCGAGCACTTTTTCTATGCCACGGATTTGCGAAGAGGCGCTCAAGTCCAAGACTCCTGCCGTTGCCCCCACATTCCCATAAAGATGAGCATATCGGCGCGCCAAAAAAAAGGCTCCGTGACCGCCCATGCTCGCACCCGTTATCGCTCTTAACGACCGTTCTTGGGCTACAGGGTAATTTTCTTCGACAAAACGGCGCACATCATGAGCGATGTAAGTAGCGTATTGAGATTCTCGCACCACAGGACTGTCAAGGTACCAGTTAGAATATCCGCCTTCAGGCATCACAATAAAAAGACCGTGTTCGTCTGCCTTTTGTATCAACTCGCCACAGTTCTTCAACCAACTGGTATAGGATTCTCCGTAACCATGCAAGAGATAAATTACAGGATATGTTACGTTGACATCATATTGGGAAGGAGTGACGATGTATGCGTTATGACTTTGCTCCATTTTAGAAGCGGGAATGCTTACTTTGTGTACTTCAGAGAATTTCTCTAAATCTTCTATCGTCATCAAAATTCGTCCTTTCTTATGCAAAATCATTACACATATACATTTTAGACATGATATAAGTTTAGCTTAATCAAAAACTATCAATATGTCTATATCTATAAATTAGTAAATGATAGATATAGACTGTCCATTTGCCTGACAAGATAACATAAAACTTACCGTTTGCACTACAGCCATATCTATTCACTTAAGGGCTGTAGATGATGGGGATATTTTATATAGAAAAGCGGCTCACTTTAACAAATTTAACAACCTGAGAACTTCTTCATAGATAGCATCAAATGCAGTTTTTGTCAGTTCAAGCTTATCAAATTTCTGTGGATTATTGACAATATTCTCTCTGAGTGTATTTCCAAAAGCATAGCGAAGATTAGTCCCGATATTGAATTTTGCAATCTGTTTTGTTAGAAACCAATCTTGTCATGAATGAAAGATCGAGCCATTTTTGCGTATTTCAAAGGATTTGCTCTAC
>CAYRNA010000007.1:22297-43394 GCA_964425555.1 uncultured Spirochaetales bacterium | reverse complement strand
AAATCCAACACCCAGTCGATGAGCTTATCCATACTGCGATCAAGTATAGTATAGCATTCGCTAAAACCGCTATCACCACCATAATAAGGATCATCTATGTCTTTGCCGTGATTATTTTCATCAGGCTCAAAATCACGCATCAGCACCACTTTCTCTAAAGGTTGATGGGCTTGTTGTGCCATCGCTCGCAACTCACGTAAATGCGAATTATCCATAGCAACTAAGACACTACAATCGATCACGTCCTGTAAATAAATTTGCTTGGCTCTGTGCGTAATATGCAAATCGTGTTTGCTCGCTTCTGCCCGACTTCTTTTATCCGCCTTATCTCCTATGTGATAACCGTACAATCCAAAAGAATCCTGCGACAATTCTGACTCCAGCTTGCGCAACATCACTTTGTGTTCAAAAACCGTTTCTGCCAAAGGCGAACGGCAAATATTCCCCGTACAAATAAAAGCTACTCGTTTCATTTTATTATTCCTTCATCGTATACATTCACTAGAATCTCAATATACCCTTTCTCTGTATGCATAAATTAACTATAATAGTAATGAAGTTTATTTAACCTATATGCAAAGAAAAATGATACATTTAACTAAAATATTATTGAAAATCTCATTCAGTTTGTTGCTCTTTTCCGCTCTCAGTGCGCAGGATTTTCTCGGCGAAAGGGAGGTTGGCATCAATGGTTTTGTCGATAGACCCTTGGAAAAAACACCACCACCAGAACTTATTATACGATCCTTGCGCCTCGCCTATCCTGAACAAATCATTGCCGTAGATATGAATCCCGATTCTCTGGGAATTTTTGTCGGCGACCAATGGTTCTATTTAAAAGAAGGGCGTTTATTGCCCCCAGATAAAATAAACAACTGGCGACAATATCAGCCAAGCGGTTTCTACTACTACCCCCAATTTCAACCCGAATTAGCGCCCATCACCGAAGAAACCCGCCAATTTTTAAGGGAACAACGTCTCCCCCGAGACTCCGCATGGCAAGATGCCATTTTTCACGCCAAAACCGAAGAAGAAATTTTACCCCATATTCAAGAAATTAATTTTATGGGATATCCCCTAAAAATTCACGAGGTATTGGTTCCTGCTCTGAGAAAGATAGAAGCAGAATTAAATACAGAAATAAACCAGTACGGCAAAATATATATACAAAATTTCTTTGACCAGCTAGAACAAATCGGTGGATTTTATTGGCGCAATATTCTTCACTCTCAAATAAAAAGCGCCCACAGTTACGGTACGGGTCTTGACCTCATTCCCAGCGATGCTCACGGAAAAGCGAGCTACTGGTTGTGGTTGCGTGACGAAAATCCCGACTGGTACACATTGCCCTACGATCAAAGATGGACTATACCCACAGATATTGTCGAAATTTTTGAGAACAATGGCTTTGTGTGGGGAGGCAAGTGGCGCTATTTTGACACCTTCCATTTTGAATACAGACCCGACCTTATTTATTTGCAAAAATTGGTGGACTAGGTGCCAGATTTCGGCGACATATTAAAAGAATTTGAGCGCAGTAAAAGAAGTATTGCCCCTCCTCAAAAAACAACACAACATGATATCGAGATGGTTCCCAACTATAGCTTGCCAACGGCGGCAGATTTGCGAGAAAAAGCGATGGGCGAAGAAAGCACAACGCCCACAAGAGCGGTCAGTCAGCACACCAAGGCCAAAAAGGCAATAGACAGATCTTTAGACTTGCACGGTTGCGTCAGAGAAGAAGCCCAACGTAGATTGTTCCGTTTTATCGAAGAATGCTATCATCAAGGCCATGAAAAAGTAGAGGTTGTCCACGGCAAAGGTCGTCATTCAAATGATACCTCAAGCGATCCCTATAGATTTAAAAATGATGTTGGTCAGGCAGTTCTCACCAATATGATAGATGAAAATAGACATAATGGAAATCTTGCACGCTGGGTCAGTGATTCCGCAAGAACGAAAGGCAACGCAGGATCAACGTGGTTTTATCTGCGTCGCCCAAAATAGCGTTTCTGTTAAATATTTCTGGGCATAAACTGGTTGAGTAAGATAGCAACGACAGAAGCTATTGTCAGTCCTGACACTTGAAATCCTGCAATATCTACCGAAGAAATCGCTATACCTAGTACCAAGGTGATAGACACCAATAGTAGATTACGAGAATGACCAAAGTCTAGCTCGGCCTCCACCAAATTACGTATGCCTATTGCCGCTATCATACCGAAAAGGATAATAGAAACGCCGCCCATAACAGGTACGGGTATGCTCTGTATAATCGCACCAATTTTGCCGACAAAACTAATCGCGATGGCGTAAAGCGCCGCAAGGCGTAATATCCTCGGATCGTAGACTTTCGTAATCGCCAAGACCCCAGTGTTTTCACCATAAGTAGTATTCGCAGGCCCGCCTATCAATCCAGCAAACATAGTAGCAAAACCATCTCCTAACAGAGTTCTGTGAAGGCCCGGTTTTTCCAAAAAGTTTTTACCTACTGTCGCGCCATTGGTGGTCATGTCTCCTATGTGTTCCATAAAAACAACAAGGCTAATAGGTGCAATGCTAATAATTACATTCAAACTAAATTGAGGCATCAAGGTGAGTTTACCCCAGCTCTCGCTAGAAAAACCAATCCAACGTGCGCTTGCCACCGTGGAAAGATCGACAAGGCCGAGAATTAAAGCCAAAGTGTAGCCCACGACTATGCCCAGCAAAATGGAGATTTGATTGAAAAAAGAACGTTTCACAACAGAAACGACCAGCATAGTCAACACCACACTCAGCGCAACAACTATACTTTTCACATCAAAACTTGCTCCTGTGTAGCCAGCCATTTGCAGAGCCACGGGACTCAGACGCAAACCTATCAGTATAATAATAGGACCGATCACAATAGGCGGAAAAGCACGTTTCACTTTATCCAAACCCCATAAATAAATGATGCCCGCAAAGACAATGTAAACCAAACCCGCAACCATAATTCCGCCTTTCACAGCGGCCAGTCCCTCGTTGGCAAGATTGACGCTAATTGCACCGATAAAGGCAAAAGACGAACCCACGAACACAGGAACTATTCCCTTTGTCAAACCATGGAAGATCAATGTTCCACAACCCGCCGCCAAAATAGCGAGTGAAGTATCCATTCCCGTTAAGAAAGGGACAAGGACGGTTGCGCCGAACATTGCTAAAAAATGTTGAAGACCCAGTAAGTAGGATCGTGCCGTAAATTTCTCTGACATAAAATTTCCTTTTAATTATATAAAATTGCTCAAGATTGATAATATCCATTATCAGCAATTTAGTCAGTCATTCGTTGTGAAAATTTACAAAATAAGGATATTTATACATTCGCTTTTTTCCAGAAAGAAGGGAAAAAGAGCAAGAGCATGGGGAAAATTTCAAGGCGACCGACCAGCATAATAAAGCTAAATACAACCTTACTAAAATCAGAAAAATGAGCAAAATTACCTGCGGGCCCTATCTCGTTGAGGCCTGGGCCTATACTATTGAGCGTCGCCACAACAGTCGAAATTGCCGTCGCCATATCTCTGTTATCAACTGCAATCAACAAAACGGACACTACCATAATAGAAACATACAACAAAAAATACGTCAACAACTCGTTTAACACATCTTCTCTAATATAGGTGCCTTGTACGGTAATGGCTTGCACCGATCGAGGACGAATTTTCTTATAAACACCTCGCAACACAATCTTAAAAAGGAGCAAGATGCGAATTTGTTTGAGGCCTCCGCTCGTAGAACCCGCACAGCCTCCAATAAACATTAAAAAAAATAAGATGGCATTGGTCATCAGTGGCCACAGCGTATAATCTGCCGTTGCATAGCCCGTTGTCGTGATAATACTCACCACTTGAAACGCAGATTTACGCAGCACTTCCTCTACACTCGCATAATCATTGCGAATAAAAATTGCAATAATGACAATGGCAACCAATACCATAATCGTATAAAATCTGAGCTCTATATTTTTAAAAAAACTCTTAGATTTTCCTGATAAAAGCAAATAATACAGCGCAAAGTTAACGCCACACAAAAACATAAAAAGTGTGATAATCCACTCTATTGTCGCACTATCAAAAGCCGCCACACTCGCCTGATAACTTGAAAACCCTCCTGTTCCCACCGTGCCAAAAGTATGTATCGCTGAATCAAACCACGACATCCCTGCCCATTTGAGCAGCACCAATTCTATGACTGTGATGCCAATATAAATAATATAGAGTATCTTGGCCGTTTCTTTGAGTTTGGGTGCAATTTTATCGAGTTGTGGACCTGGTGATTCGGCGGCAAGGATGCGAAATGCACCCGCTCCCGAGCTGGGCAAAATGGCAAGAATAAACACGAGTACTCCCATGCCGCCTAACCAATGGGTAAAACTGCGCCAAAACAACAAGCTCTTAGACAGAGATTCTATGTTGTTTAAGATGGAAGCTCCCGTCGTTGAAAAGCCAGAGCTAGACTCAAAAAAGCTATCGATAAAGGACGGTATCTCTCCCGAAAAAAAAGCTGGCAAAGCACCAATAAGTGAAACCAGTATCCACCCCAGCGACACAATAGCGAGACCATCGCTATAATAAATATTGTTGTCTTTAGGTTTAATGCCTAAATAAGCGCCTCCGCCCAAGCTCGCAGAAATGAGAATACTCACCACAAAAGCCATCGTAGCTCCTTCGTGAAGAGACAAGGCAATGATTAAAGGGAGTACCAAGGAAAGCGCCTCAACCAGCAAAAGAGCGCCTAGATTTTTAAGTACAACAGGGAAATTCATAGTTTACTTACGAATATACCTGAGTAACTGAGCAAACAAACCGAGTTTTTCGTTTTCTTCTACACTATTTGTCGTGATCATAATAATCGTATCCTGCGCTTCTATCACATCCATACCCGTCGGTATAATCGTTCTATCATTTCTGTTAATCAGAGCGATCAAAGAGTTTGAAGGCAATTCTATATCTTTAAGTTGTTTATTAACATAGGCTGATTCTTCTGTAATTAATAGCTCTAAAATAGAAATTCTATCATCTGCTATCTTAAAAAGTGTTTGCGTATTTTGAACATTAATGTAAGAAAGAATGCGGTTACCTAAGTAAATATAAGGTCGAATCAAATTGGCGATACCCACGTTTGCCAGCACCTCATTCTTGAGACCCACCTGATGACTTTTCAGCCAAATCCGAGACACTCCGAACTCTTTTGCCATCAGCGTTGCAAACAGATTATCTTCGTCTTGATTTGTCAGACCAAGGAAAGCGTCCATATTATTAGCCTGCTCGTCACGCAACACTTGCTCGTGGCAACCATCCCCGTGCAAGATGGTCGTATTCGGCAAAATTTGTGCTAATTCATGGCATTTCGTTTCATTTTTTTCCAGCAACTTTACCGCTATTTTATTCTTATTTAAATAGCGACTCAAATAAATAGCCAAGCGACTACCGCCTATGAGCATGACACGTTTTACTTTTTGCGTATTGCTAATAGTTTCTTTGTAGAAGCGATAAACACTTTCAACCGTGCCTATCACAAGCAGCTTGTCCTTCTCTTCGAGAACAAAATCACCCCTAGGAATCACGACCTCGTCGTTGCGAATGACAGTTCCGATAATGGCACCATAATTGCGGTTCACATCGAGATCTTTTAACGCTTTGCCCACCAAAATGCTTTTAGGGGGAAGGGTTACATTAATAATACGTGTGTTACCGTGCGATCTATCTTCTAATTCATGATTGATAGAATAAATAATATTGCGCGCAATTTCTTCGGCAACAACTCTATCGGGATTGACCACCATGTCTATGGCTAAACTTTTCTGTATAGAAATGAGTTCTTCTGAATATTCAAACTGACGAACACGGGCAATGGCTTTCTCCGCTCCCAGTTTTTTAGCATTGATACAACCAATAATATTGGCTTCATCAGAACGTGTTACGGCAATAAAGGCATCGACTTTTTTGATATCATTATCCAGCAAAACCTGCGAACTATAGCCGTTGCCCGTAATGAAACGAGCGTCTATTTCCGAATCAAATCTTCTCGCTTTTTCAGCATCTTTTTCTATTACGGTAACATCGCATTTATTTTCGCTTAAAATTCTAGCTAAATAAATACCCGCCTTACCTGCACCTACTATAATAATTTTCATAGATTTACATTGTAAGAATAGAGACGAGATGTAGCAAGGATAAATCCTCGTTTTATAGGTAGCACAATACTTATATCACAATACATAGGCACCTCCCTTTAATGCACCAAAAACTAAAATGTCCATATTGTTAACAATAGACTGACAAAGAAAAAGAAGCTCAATGACACCGCAAAATTACCCAAAAGTAACAAACCCTTTAAAATAATATGAGTCAGGCTGTTTTTGAGTTTGACAAAAAACAAAAAACTTAACAATAGAATTAAGCTCGTAATGCTCAGTACTGACGTAAAGATCAAAGCAATTTTCCATGTAACTAGGATCCATTGTATGTACTGCGGACGAAAATCATTGAGGTCAAATAAATAATAAACAAACGCAAGATAAACACAAAAACCACTCATCAGTAATGTAATACGTAATAAAAATTGAAGTATCCAAATACTTTTATTTTCATAATGTGGTTTTATTCGGTGCATATTTTATCTTTTCTGTAAGGTGATAATCGCCGCTGACAAAACTCTTTCGGGATGGAAGACATAGTCCAATTCTCCATATACGACAGGATTAACGCTTAGAATCTTGCGAATAGAAAGAATTCCAAGACCCGCACCTTCCTCTCTATTGACCTGAGATGCCACATTTTCAACATCAAGCTCTTTTGTAACAGCTTCACTTAATTTTGTAATTTCTGTTACGCTAGGCAGAGAATTGTGTCTTACTTCAATCTTATATTTACTCCCTTGTTTGCCTATTTTAACAGAGACGATTTTATCCTCTTCAACCAAAAAGTTTACTACATCTTGCTTGCTCGTAATATTCTTCTTATTTAAATTTTCTACAAGTGTTCCACTCTGTGTGTGCATATCGGGATTGAGATATTTATAAGATGCTTTAATAGCATTGTCTATCAATTCATTAAGGCAATATTCTATAGGCCCAAAAATGGGCAAATCATTTTTATCAAACCATTGTGATAGATTATCTAAAAAAACCGTTCCCATGTACACTGTTCTCACATCGTAAGAAAGTTCTATTTCATCTTCTTTTAAGAGTGTAGATTTTTCTGATTTTGATTTCTTCGTCATTATTTTTTTCTTGACCAAAGGGTTAATTTTACATACCATTGACTAAGTAATGGTCTATCCAATAAAATCATGAGGAATTTTATGAAATTTAAATTTTACCTTTTATTATTACTCGTGGTCTTCCCCCCCATGCTGGTATTTTCACAAAATACAACTTATACGCAAAATTTTAATGATTTAGAAAATTTAATCTACAATCAAGATACAAATCCTGATATCATTGCCATAAAGTTAGAAAATCTTGCAACGCAAATACAAACCCAAACAGGTTCTACTAAACTCAATTCGGAATTATCTCTCCTTTTCTTGAGGCTATGGGAGTTAGAAAACAATTTAGAAGATGATTCTCAAACAGATAGTGCCCTAAAACAGGCCCTTAAAATAAGTGAAAAGTATATAAAACAATATCCTCAAGAAAGTGGAGGTTATCGCTTTAAAGCAACGACGCTCAGTCAAATGTTACCTCGCAAAAATATGCTATGGATTATCAGTAATGTCTCAAAAATCGGTAAAAACATTGATAAAGCTTACGAAATAGACCCCAATAAAATTGAAATCGTGTTGTTAAAAGTTTCACAGAGTGCCTTTGCCCCAAAATCACCTGGAGCAGATCCTAAAGAAGCCTTGGCTCTCTTGAAACCTTGGGCGACGAAACAAGAAAAGCTCAGCAAGTCGCAGCGTTATTTCATGAATCTTATGTTAGCAAATCTTTCTTATCACCTTGAAGATTTTAAACAAAGTGATCTCTATTTTGCTGAAGCGACGAAGATTTATCCTCAAAACAAAATTATAGATAAAATAAAAGAACAGTTAGCGAAATAATTTATTCTCTAAAGCCATTTAATTGTGGGAGATACGCTCTATAAAATTGCGCTAAAGGATTATCGGGATTCATCTCCGTACTCAAATTTAAGTAGCGCTGTGCATCAATTTCTTGACCTTCTCGCAATGCCGAGGAACCTAGTAGTAAATAAATCTTGGCCAAGGCATGTTTTTCTTGCGTAGTAAGCAATCGAGCTTGAAACAGTGTCTTTGTATCTATTCTATCTAAACTATCTTCTAACTGACTGCGTAATAATGCGGGTTCATTTTGTATTGAATAAAGCAAGGCCTTATTATAAGAAAAAATTAATGGCTCCCTCATAGAAATACTATTTAAACTTTCATAAAGTTCCAAATAGCTCGTTCTTTTCGATCTCTCTAATATATAGGACTTTCTCAATGCGAGCGCTTCACTAATGGCACTCGTTAATTGCAACCAAGAATTCGTACTCTCATACTCATTTTCAATATCATTTTCCTTAATATTAGCAATACGACTCAACATAATTCTTGCATCAATCGTGCGACCTGTTTCTAAAAAATACTCTGTTAAAAACATCAACAGGTCTAAGTTATAAGCCTCATCATTTAATAAAGGCCAAATAGTTCCATCCGTCAATTTTTCACCACTAAAATATAAGTAACTGGTTTCATTAATACCAGAGGGGACAAAATCTGTTTCTTGTCTGATCTTATCAATTTTCTCTTTGATGAGCGACAAATAATTATCAATAAAGACGAGTTGTAAATCTGTAATTTTTCCATATTTATCAAACTCCGCATTTACCGTAGCAACAAAATCGGTAGGATTTAATAACTTTTCTAAGTATAAAAAATTAACCAGAACATTTACAGGTAAATCCTCTAAACGGTATTGTTCTTTCGCTTGTTTATAACTTGCAAGAGCTTCTTCGTAATTTTGAGCGACAAAATAAATATTACCCAGTAAATCATAATTTTCTGGTTGTGAAGGATTAAAAGAATTTTGTCTATTTATTTCTGTAGTTAATGATTGAAATGAGTTTACAACATCTCCATTGCTGAGCTGCAATAAACTCAAAAACCGTAAATCATCAAGATTATTTTGCGCATAAACATCCAAGGCTCTAGCAAAATTATTTTCGCTCGCAAGTAATAATAAAGCATTTTTGATTAATGCAGGATCTTGATATAATTCTGCTCGTCTGAGATAGAGTTCTGCCGATAAACCGAGAGATTTGTAATAGCTAAAGTAAGTACGATAAGTACCCTTTTCAGCAAAATCAATTTTTGTTGCTTGAAGTACAAACGAAATAAGATTGGGATTGGGGTGAATTTCGTATAAAGAGATTACCTCTTCATTCAAATTATTCAACAACAGTGCATCAGCATAAATTTGTTGAACTGCATCAGAGCCAGAGTAGCGCCTATATGTTTTTCGGCTCAAGGTCAAATAATCCTCGACATTGCCACTGCGCTGACTCAGTTCATGGCTACGCTTTAATAAGCGTAAAGATACTTCAAGAGCTTTTGAATACCGAGACGCACGCTTAATTAATTTGGCAGTCTCATCATACTGTTGATCTTGCAAGGCCTGATCGATAATCAGAACAATTTCATTGAATCGACCTTCATTGTATTGGCGCAACATATTGTAACCAATCCATGCCCCACCAATGACAAGAATAAAACTGACAAAAAGGATTAAAAGCAACGTCGAACGTTTCAGTGCCATCTAACTCTTCTCTTCTCCCCTTACCGCATGAGATAAGCTGTCTAAGACACCATTGATAAGCATCTTTGATTTGGATGTAGCTAAAATTTTTGCTACATCAACGGCTTCATTGATCACGACATTGACAGGTACTTCAGAACAGAATAATAGCTCTGCTGTTGCCATACGTAAAATAGCGAGATCAACATAATTGAGGCGTTCTATATCCCAGTTATTAAGGTGTAAATGGATTTGTTCATCAATTTCAGATAAGTGTTCTTGAACCTTTTGTACCAACTCTATCGCATAATTAGCGACATTTTTTGATACTTTACTCTGATCATACCAGCTGAATGAAAAGAGTAGAGATTCGTCTGCAGTGGGAACTATGCCTTGTGCGTAAATAACTTGACACGCAAGAATACGTGAATGACGGCGCTGACTAAATGGCTTAACCTTAACTCTTATATTTGTCATTTAAAATTTTAATATCAGAATCGGCTCGTAAATCTTCAATAATCTTTTGTATTGCTGCTTGCGATTGTCCTTGCGCTTTTTGATTTGTCAAGGACTGTGTTATATAAGCTTTGACTGTTGTATCGACACCTGGACGTATGGGATCATTTAAAGCTAAAAACTTCTTCGCTCTTTTTTCTTCAACATAAATAATATGATAACCCACATTGGAGGTCACAACATTACTGACTTCTTTTAATGGTAGAGAAAAGATTGTATTCACAAAAGATTCACCAAAAGCTTGGACTAAAGCTTCCTCTGTTCTAGCAATAAAACCAACATCACCACCATTCTTTTTTGACGTAGCATCATCGGTATCTCGTTCTACGGCTTCTGTAAAAGTGATTTTCTTAGCGATAATTTCATCATGAGCGTCTTCTGCTTTTTGTTTAATCACTTTTTTTTCACTCTCAGATTTACCTTGTGTGCTGTAAAAAACATGCTTAAATCGAATCAGATCAGGATTAATAAAATTTGTAGAATTAGCTTCATAAAAATCTTCAATTTCTTTTTCGGTAACTTCTGCCGGAGCAGCTTCCGTACTCGCTTGTTTGCTCTGAATATATTTCTGTAAAATCAGTTGATCTTTCATTTTTTGAATAAAAAAATCTCTATCTAAGCCCATTGTAGTTTCGACATACTCAAACAATTGCGCTTCAGTAATGTTATTATTACCTGTTTGCTTGGCAACTTGCCCTAATGCCGCTTGTATCGCTTCATTGTCTGTTACGGTAATATTTTCACCATTAGCAGCCTGTAAAATAATTCTTTCATTGATCAGGTTTTGTAATAGAACTTTTTTGGTGGCATCATCCACTGTTTTACCTGACTGCTTTTCTAAGATAGCAATCTGATCTTCAAACTCATTGGTACCTATCACCTCTGTTTTTTCTAAACGAATCGTCGCTAGAGGTGGATCTATTTCCTGACCAAAAACGGACACGGTACTTAACAATACAAAAATTAAAGTTATAATAAGGTGCATATATTCTCCTGCTTTTTTCTTATCCAATTTTTAAGGGTAATCGCTTTACAAGGATGGGAACGGCTGCACTGCTATTGATCACATCACTTAATGCGACCACAAGTCCTTGCGCTTCTAGCTCTTTCATTAAAAGAAGGTTGCTGCCATTAGCGCCCCAACCCCATTTCATAGAAAACGCATAACAACGCTTGCCCATCAAAGAACCACAAGAATCCAAATAACTTTTTACACTGCTAGGCAATTTTTTACTCAAAAAAGACGCTGGAGCGGCTCCAAATACAATGAAATCAAAGTAGCCTAGTCTAATATTGCTAGCGCCAAACTTAAAGAAAGTGACATTATGTTCTTTGGCTAATTCTCTTTCAAAGGCTTGGACAGTGGCTGTCGTGCGAGAATCTGCGGTTAACGGGACAATGGCGATTTGCATATCTAAGGGCTTTCTACGTTTTCACTAGAGTCGCTAGCCGTTTCTGTTACAGCGTTCAAAGTATCATCGCCTGCTGCACTCGTTTCTGTAACTTGTGGCTGAGCTTCTTCGGCAGGAACAGCATCGACAAGAGTATCGTCCGCAGTCGTCGTAGGTTCATCCGTACTAGCTTCTGTGCCCAGAATCCATGATCCCGCATTATCTTGCTCTATTACTTTTTGTATAACACTATCTTCTTCGACAACACGAGAAATCAAAAACCCAGCCATAAAGACAGATATAAGAAAAATGCTTGCCAACACATAGGTGATTTTCGCGAGTGCATTAGGTGCAGATGCTGACATAGATCCACTCGATCCACCAAAGGCCGAGCCGAAACCATCACCTTGATCATTCTGGATCAAAATAAAGAAAACAAGCCCCACTGCACTTATAATCAACAACACAAAACAAATAGTAATCCACGCATTCATAAAATAAAAGTTCCTTATCTCAACTATTATTAATATTTTTTCTTAGTTCAATAATCAATAATAAAAATCAAAGTATAACCAATATTTTAGATTTTGTTAACTATAATCATCAACAAAATTTTGTTTTCACGTCCACTTTATTTAAAATCACCGAAAAAGAAAGCAAAACTTTGAGCATCAGACTACAATTTATACTTAATATCATCGTACGTCATCTCTGTCTAATATGTGTTAGAAATATTCACATAATCGAATAAAACTATAACATTGAGGTCACCTCTTGCGCTCTTCTTGTTATTTATTTGCTATAAGACTATAATTCTTCTCTGTATTATATGTGAATAATGAGGTACAACAAAAACGATGAATAACGATATTGTTCAAAATGCAAACCACTGGGCCGATGTTTGGGCCGACAAAATTATACGCCAATATCCCAATCACGAAGTCTATACCTGTGCGGCTGGAATAACGCCTTCGGGCACCATACATATTGGTAACTTCAGGGAAATCATCTCCGTGGCGCTTGTAGTAAAGGCACTCAAGCAAAAAGGCAAAAAAGTACGCTTCCTCTATTCTTGGGACGACTACGATGTGTTTCGCAAAGTCCCCGATAATATGCCTCAAAGAGAATTGCTCGAAAACTATTTGCGCTGTCCCATCACTCTTGTTCCCGATGTTTTTGGCGACGAAGAAAGTTACGCCATGCACAATGCAAAAGAAATCATGGCTATCTTGCCCCAACTGGGTATAGAGCCAGAATACATCTATCAGAGCAAGGAATATCAAGCCTCACGCTATTCTCAGCAAATCAAAGAAGTCCTTCAGAAAAAAGAGCAAATCAGAGCCATACTCAACGAATTCCGTTCTCGAGACTTGGAAGCTGATTGGTGGCCTGTCTCGGCTTTTTGCGGCAATTGCCACAAAGACACCATTACGTTTACAAATTACGACGGCGAAGATAACATTTCTTACAGCTGTTCTTCTTGCTCACACCAAGAGACAGTCAACATACACCAAGCGTCTAATATCAAGTTACCGTGGCGCATAGATTGGCCCATGCGCTGGAAAGAAGAGCAGGTGATATTTGAGCCTGCGGGTAAAGATCACCATTCTGAAGGCGGATCTTTTGACACCGCCGCCAAAATTGTGACTGAGGTCTTCAACTTCCCCCCTCCCCTTTCTTTTCAATATGATTTTATTCGCATAAAAGGCGGGCAAGGCAAAATTTCTTCTTCGAGCGGCGACGTGCTTTCGCTCAAAGATGTGCTGAACGTCTATCAGCCCGACGTGTTGTTGTCTTTATTTGTAAGTACACGACCAAATTCTGAATTTGCCATTTCATTTGACCTTGATGTCATTAAAAACTACGAAGATTATGACAAGTTGGAGCGAGATTATTATCAGAAACCAGAGGGCGAGAAGGCTCTCAAAAAATGGTATAAACGCGCACGCATCTACGAACTCACACAAATTAATCACGATATTCCAGCCGTCATGCCCTATCAAATCGCTTTCCGCCACCTTTGCAATTTACTGCAAACCTGCGATTGCGACTTTGAGCAACTCTGGCAACGTTTTGGCAACGGCAACGACGAAGACAAACTACGTTTAAAGAAGAGAGCCGAGTGTACTCTTTTTTGGCTAGAAAATTACGCTGAAGACGATTTTGTCTACAAAATTAGCACCGCCAAAAAACAAGATAAAGAATTCTCGACAGAAGAAAAAAACTGGTTAGAATCGCTGATCAAAACTCTACGTTCATTAAATTCCGATGCTGATTCAAAAGTGATTAATGACGCTATTTACGTTGTGATGCACGATTTTGATCAAAGCCCCGATACGTTTTTCCCTTTCATTTATCAGATTCTTATTAGCAAAAGTAAAGGCCCAAAACTGGGCTATTTTATCCAATATATTGGCATTGAAAGAACGTGTTCAATTTTGCAGAGTCAATTAGAGTAACGATGAGATTTCTTTATATTCTATTTTTTAGTTTTATCGGCTTTCTCTCCTGCCAGAATGAATCCACACAAACCAGCACAGATCCAACTGTGCTATTTATCAAAAAAATTGACTATATTAAAAATTTTGGTTCTGAATTTTCTCCTCATATGGTGATAAATGACAACCGTTTATTTATTTACGATACCCTAGGTCAATTTATTCTTCAATATACATTATTTGGTGATCTTATTAGATTTTACACGGTTGATGACACTGATATGACAGGTCTGCTTCGAGATTCCCCCATACTGCAAAAAATAAACTTTATTAAATTAGATTTTGGCAGATTTTCTACTCTCAACGTGAGAGGAGATAGTTTATATTTAGGAGGGGTTACCTACCCTGAAGATCCCGTCGATAAACCTCAACTCACTATTCGTCAATTTTCTCTGAATAACCAAGGCGCTCCCGTTGATGACATCTCCCAAATCATGGACTTGCAAGAGGGTGAATATATTCAAACAATGCAGAATTCCCAAATTCCTCGCTACTGGTTTGTAACGGTGAGGCGTCAACAAGGTCAAGAAATCTTCTTCTTTTCAGATAATAATGAACTCTGGTTCAACTATTATATTAGCAACACTTTTATTCCTGAAAATTCAGCGTATAACAATGAAAATATTATTTTTGAATGGAAATTCCTCGATATATCTTCTTCTCAGAAAAAAATACTCCTCAAGGCCGAAGTGAGCCTCAAACAGGAAAAAAATGAGTTCCTCAAAAACCTTGCAAGCATTTTATACGAAGTCGATATAAAAACAAAAAATACAGAACAACGCATCATAAAAAATACAGAACAACGCATCATATTGCAAGAAGTGCTAGACTCAAACGACAACGAAGAACTGTATTATGAATACCTAGGCAATGATGACTCATTGTGGTTTTATATACAAAATCAAAATATTAATAGTAACTTAATTAAACGCATAGCCCCTAATAATAGCATCACTAACTACGTTATTCCAACGCCTGTTCGCTCAAGTACGCTGATAGAATTTCTCAAGTTTTCCCAAGATTCTTTTTATCATATTTTTTACTTTAATAAGCAAGAATCTGCACTTTATCAATTAGACCTCCGCTATGATGAGATAAATTTTAGCCGTCTCGACCTTTTTTCAAATTATTAATTTTATATTTACAAAGCTGTTTTAATGTGTTAAAATCAATGCTAAGATAAATCATAGAAGTTGAATATTTAATACAAAAAACTAGAGGAAGAAGCAATGAAAGCAAATGCAATTATAGGTCAGTCTGGCGGCCCTACATCGGTTATAAATTCAAGTTTAGCGGGTGTCATTCGCACAGTCGAGCAATACCCTCAGATTGAAAACCTTTTCGGCATGCACTGTGGCATAGAAGGCTTGATGAAAAGTGACCTTGTCAACCTGAGTCAGCAAAGTGAAAGTGTGAAAGCGGGTTTAGAGCAAACACCATCTTCGGCGCTAGGCTCAAGCCGTCACAAGCTACAAGAAGAAGATTTCCCCATCATATTAGAAGTCTTAAAAAAGTATAATATCAGATATTTTTTCCTCATCGGTGGCAATGACAGCATGGACACCATACACCGAACGGTTGAATACTGCAAAGCACAAGACTATGAGATTTTTGGCATAGGCATACCCAAGACCGTCGACAATGACTTAAATCAAACCGATCATACACCGGGTTTTGCCTCGGCAGCAAGATCAAATATTCTCAATGTAATGCAGGCCGGTCGCTTGGCAAAGGACATGAAAAAAGTTGATCAATTCGTCGTTTATCAGACCATTGGTCGAGATGCGGGTTGGCTAGCGGCTTCGTGCGCTTTGGCGAAACAAAAAGAAAGCGATGCTCCTCATTTAATTTACATGCCAGAAGTCCCCTTTAACAAAGAACAATACCTTAAAGACGCCAAAGAGTGCATTCGCAAATACGGCTGGGTTTCTATTGTTGTCAGCGAAGGCGTTCTATTCGAAGACGGCACACCGCTCAGCTCGGCAGCTCAATCGGACAAATTCGGCAATACAGAATTTGGTGCTATGGGGGGAGCGAGTGCGGGACTTTCCGCTCATAAAATATTATTTGAAGATACAGGTCTCCGTGGTGAATTCCAGATAACAGAATCTCTGATTATGAGCGCTTACGACAGAGGGGAAAAACGGGATTTCCAAGAAGCATTTCTTTGCGGAGAAGCGGCCGTTCATTTGGCCTGCAGTGGTGAAAATGGTTATATGGTCACCCTTGTGAGAAATAGTGACAATACTTTTTCGACAGGGAAAACACCGCTCAAAAGTGTTGCGGTCGACAATAAGCCCATGCCTCGTTCCATGATTAATGCGGCGGGAAACTATGTCAGTCAAGAGTTTTTAGACTATATGAAACCGCTCATTTCACCTTTACCACAATTTGTAGAACTAGACTTCAACCTCAAAGCATAAGGACTTTATATGAAATTCAACAAACACATTCTCATTGTACAAGCCCATCCAGATGACACCGAAGCATGGACAGCCGGTACTCTTTTTTTGCTCAAAAAAGCAGGCTTTGAATTTACTATTGCCACCATGACTGCGGGTGATTTGGGCGGAATCAACCTTACACGTAAAGAAACCGTTGCTATCAGAAAACAAGAAGCGCAAAAAGCAGCGGACGTTCTCGGGGCAAAATATGTCTGTCTCGACCAACCCGATGGCTATGTTTTTGATAATATGGACATTAGAATACGTGTCACAGAACTGATACGTGAAACGAAAGCTGGACTGATTTTTACGCACTTGCCTACAGATTATCACAGTGATCACAGAACCACCGCCGAGATAGTCGAAGCCGCTGCCATGGTCAGCTCTTTGCCCAATGTCCCTTGCGCCCTGCCCCCCGTCGAAGTCACTCCTTTGCTCTATCACACTCTGCCGATGACACTCACCGACCCCATAGGAAATGCCGTCGCTCAACCCCATTTTTACATAGATATCAGTTCCACCATAGACAAAAAGAAAGAGATGCTGTCCCACCATCATTCGCAAATAGAATTGATGCGCATTATGCACAAAATGGACAACTTTTTTGACGTCGTCACGCAATACACCATGGACATAGGCAAAAGCGTCGGTTGCCATCACGCTGAAGCATTTTGGCAGCATTTAGGGGGAGGATTCCAGCAAGATCCTGTCGTACAAGAAGCATTAAAACAATATCTAGTCACACCGCTATAAGGAAGAAAAATGAAGTACAACAGGATAGGAAAAAGCGGTTTAAAAGTGAGCGAAATTGCTCTGGGTTCATGGTTGACTTTTGGTTCGCAAATAGACCAAAAAGAAGCCATCAATATGACCAAGATAGCCTTTGATGCGGGCATCAATTATTTTGATACCGCCGATGTCTACAATGCGGGCACTGCCGAAATACAGCTTGGAAATGCCCTCGGCGAATTGAACCGCAGCCACTACGTCGTCGCCACCAAAGCGTTCTTTCCTATGTCTGAGCATTCTACAGACAGCGGATTAAGCCGTAAACATATTTTTGACTCACTGCATGGCAGCTTAGAAAGATTAAAGCTCAAATATACCGATATATTTTACTGTCATCGCTATGATGAAAACACCCCTCTTGAAGAAACCATAGAGGCTATTGCAGATGCCATAAAAATGGGCCTAACGCAGTACTGGGGAGTCAGCGAATGGACGAGCGAACAAATCAACCGAGCCGTCTCCATCTGCCGTGCTCGTCAGTGGCCATTGCCCATTGTCAATCAACCCTTGTACAATTTAGCGGCACGAAAAGTTGACTTAGATGTCAGAGAGACCTGCATAGATGCGGGCATGGGATTAGCGGTATTTTCACCTTTGGCTGGTGGCATACTTACGGGGAAATATTCCAATGGCACCATTCCTAAAGGGAGTCGAGCCACCCAAGAGGGACAGAAAATGTTCATTGACCAATGGGTTAATGACGCCGAACTCCTCGCCAAAGTAGACCAGCTCAAACCCATAGCAGAACGCTACAACCTCACACAGGCTCAACTCAGCTTGGCGTGGTTGCTCAATAGAGATGGAGTGAGTTCAGTTATTATTGGTGCGTCAAGAAAACAGCAATTAGAAGAAAACCTCCGTGCTTCCGAAGTAGTTCTAGAAGCCAAAGATAAACAAATTTTAGAACAACTCTTTCCACCACCTGTTCAAAAATAAAATATTAGTAAATACATCAATTTTATTGTTATTTCTTTAGAGACTTGTTATACTTATGGCAATTATTAATCACATCTTATTAAAGGAGATCAAATGAAAAAATATATAATCGTACTGGCAATGTTATTGCTGACCTTCCCCCTTCTCGCTCAAAATAAATTGGGATTCAATTTTGGTTCAGGTGGATCAGATTTTGATATAGATCTCACTTACGCCTTTGGTGGAGCTGAAGAAACCGCATTTTACTTAGGACTCAATTCATTTACCCTTGGGTCAAATGGTTTTGGTATGCAACCTGGAATGAGTTACATGTTCAAAGGACTGGACTTTGGTGTAACAGAAGGAACCTTGCTCCTTAGACCTGGTGGAGAAATCTATGTCCCGTTTCTACTAGGAGACAACGGATATATTCTCATTTATCCCGCTTTTGCAGGAAGACTTGAATACACTTTTGGAAGCATACCTTTTGATACTTACCTAAAAGCATCAGTAGGGCCTTCTATTCTCTTAGCAAGCAATTCTAGCATTGGTTTTAGTTTCAATGTTAGCTGGGCATTCCGCTGGGTATTTTAATCCCAACTTTGATCTAAACATCTCTATCCTATGATAGCAATGTTTAGATCAAAACAGATTTATTCTTCACAGAATACACGTCATTATCTATTCACTTAAATACTAAAATGAAAATAGATACTATTTGGGTAGACGGCGATTCTTGCCCCTATCAAATAAAAAAACTCCTTAATAATCATATTGCTACATTTTATCCTATTTATTGGGTCAGTAATTTGGTCAGTCACCAAAAAATGTACAACGAGCATTTAAGCATTATACCAGTGGCAAATATCAAAGAAGCCGCCGATGATTACATCCTTCATCATGCCTCAAAAAATGCGCTCATTCTCACGCATGATATCTTATTTGCAGAACGATTACTCAATCAGAATATGTCTGTGATGAACTTTGAAGGCAAAATTTTTCATGCAAAAGAAATAGATGCATTAGTGGCTCAAACCATGCTCAACACCGCTCTCTATCGTGGCAAGTTTAAAACAAAAAAAGGGAAAAAAGAAAACTCTCCCTCTTTTCATAATTTTGAAATAAAAATATTAAAATTACTGAATATAGAAAATAATTTTGATGCGACAACCGCAGAATTAGAATAAAGTATTATAAAAAACTTGACTGAAAAGACTGAGAACATATACTGGTTATCTATATGAAAAATAGCTACTGTATTATTGTCCTTGGTTTTTCCCCCAGTGAAATGCGAACGGTTTTAGACCACATATCCCCAGAACTCAAAGCAAAACTCTCTATTGCTCCCGTCACCCAAGATGCATTAACTTGGACAACGCAAGAAGTCATATCCCATACTCTCGATAAAAAAATAACGCCTGGGCCAGTACTCGCTCTTGATTTTCAATTTGTGATGATGGATGTCCCTCGAGAAGACGCAGGCGATCTTCTTCAGGCCTTCAAAGCTGTAACAAAAGCGAATCAGACCATCTTCTCTCTCCCCACTGAAACAGCCAAAGCGTGGACTCTAGCGTATTATCTAGAACATCTACGCGAAGAACATGAAACCATGCGTAATCCTTTAAATAAGCCCCAAGATGACCCCGATATGGAAAAGATGTAGAACATGAGCCAAGACCCAGAATTAGTCCAGTTAATCAAAGAATTCTCCTTAGTCCCTGGATGTTCAGGTCACGAAAACGAAGTCATCCAAATTGCGAAAGACAAAATTCAAACGGACGACATACAAACAGATTCCATGGGCAACCTCTACATAGGTCTCACCAAGGCTCAGAATGCGAACAAACCCATTGTTGCCATTGATGCTCATAGCGACGAAGTTGGTTTTTTAGTGCAATCTATTAACAAAAATGGAACGCTCAATATTATCAATACGGGTGGCTGGGTTGTTGCAGATGTGAGAGCGCAACTACTCAAAGTAAAGACAGATGCTGGTGTTTGGATTTCCGCCATCGTTGGTTCCACGCCCCCTCACTTTGCTACCGCAACAAAAGAATTACAACTAGAAGATCTTTATCTGGACATTGGGGCTCAATCCGCCGACGACGTGAGAGAAAATTTCGGCATCTCTTTGGGTGCTCCCGTCGTTCCCCATGGCATTTTTGAATACAGAGACAGCGATCAAATGCTTATGGGCAAGGCCTTTGACAACCGCTTAGGATGCGCTGGCGTCGTACAGCTCGTCAACACCTTACAACAAAGCGACTTAGACGTGTCTGTTGTCGGTATTATTTCCGCTCAAGAAGAAGTCGGCTTGCGCGGAGCAAGAGTCAGTGCCGCTAAAGTTAAGCCTGATCTTGCAATCATACTAGAAGGTTCGCCCTCAGACGACAAAATCAAATCCGCTGATCTTGCGCAGTGCATTATTGGCAAGGGCGTACAATTACGACTCAGAGATAATACCATGATTGCTCATCCAGCCTTCACTTCTTGGATCACGAAAGAACTCTGTACACAGAATATAGCGCATCAACTTGCCGTAAGAAATAGTGGTGGCACCAACGGCGGAAGCTATCATTTGGCCAATGAAGGCATACCTACCTGCGTTCTTGCAACGCCCGTTCGCTATGCTCACACACCCTTTTGTTTGAGTTCACTCAATGATTTTAAAAGCATGCTCGCCGCAACAGAGCATATTATCAGAAACCTTAACGATTCTATCATTAAACGATTGCATTCTCATTCAAATTAGCTAGATATATTTCCTAGATGAAATATTTA
>CAYRNA010000007.1:18781-22197 GCA_964425555.1 uncultured Spirochaetales bacterium | reverse complement strand
AACGATTGCATTCTCATTCAAATTAGCTAGATATATTTCCTAGATGAAATATTTATTTAATATACAAAAAATTTGGAAAACACAGAAACCTTGGTTAGACCACAATCATAACCAATTTTATGTCGTGATTAATGGCAATCGTAGACCCAAAGAAGCTAAAAAATTACAACTCATATTAGAAAATGAAGTTGGTGCTGACTTTTTCTTCTCTACAGATGCCAATGATTTTGAGAGACTCATACATGATTTTTTTCACTCAAAGCGTAAATACCTCATTATTTTTGGCGGAGATGGTAGCATACACAAAGCCATTGATATAGGCTGTAAATTCTATTTAAATGCCCTGCAAAAACAAGAGAAAATCTTTGGATTCTTGCGTGGTGGCTCAGGCAATGGTTATCACGATTCTTACGGTTTACCCAATGGCATCGCAACTCAAATATTATGGATAGTCGATAAAGTTCGAAAAGAATCTTATATTCATACAAGCATCATCAAATTAGATTACTTTACAGAAGAAGCGGGTAAATTAATTAAAGAGCAATGCTTTGGGCAATTGTTGGGCATAGGCTATGATGCCGAAATAGTCCGTCAGCGCAACAACGTCAAACTCAAAACGGGCGACAACAAAGGAAGCATTTTACCGGGAAAATTGAGCTATGCTTGGCAAGGCGTACTACTGGGCTTGCGTCATAGTGTTAAAATGATCAAAAGAAATAAACTCTTTTTATCTTTTCCACACGCCCGACAAAGGATAGTCGACAAAGAAGAACATGCGCAGATAAAAGAATTTGCCAACCTCAACATAGAAAGAACTCCTCTTATCCTTGAAATGGGCGTGAGGCATTATTTTGCCGCTAATTTTGCGATTTGTCCTCATGCAAATCCTGAAAATGATCACGCCGTTGTTTACAACTACAATTTCAAGAATCCTATTCGTAAAATCTATCAATTAAAGTCTCTCTGGCAAGGTGATATAAAAAAAATATTAGCGTGGGATAATAAGTTAAAACGCAAACATTCAATAGAAATTTTTGAAACAAAATCCATATCCATACAATCCGAAACCCCTTTTTATGCTCATATAGACGGAGAAATCATACATATTAATGGCATAAATCTTGATGGCAAATATGAATTACGTTGCCAAGTACTTCCCAAAGTTCTCTCCATTCTTAATGGCGAATAAATAAAATCAATGCTACGCGATTTATTTTTATACGTTTTGTTGAATATTTTTACACGATATATAAAATAAGAATGAAATATATAGCAATATTAAAAAGGTGGCATCGTGTTAACACAATTAAAAAATAGAAATTTTCTTAAATTATTAGACTATGGACCAGAAGAAATCACGGCCTTAGTAGATTTCGCAGCCGAACTCAAGCAAGCGAAAGAACAAAGAAAAGAAAAACAGTACCTTAAGGGACTGAACATTGCCCTTATTTTTGAAAAAGCTTCGACACGAACACGTTGCTCTTTTGAAGTAGCCGCATTCGATCAGGGAGCGCACACAACTTACCTAGGTCCTAGCGGTTCACAAATCTCGACAAAAGAATCCATCGCTGATACGGCGAGAGTCTTGAGTCGCATGTACGACGGCATACAATACAGAGGTTATGCACAAAGCATAGTAGAAGAACTCGCCGCTCATTCGCGTGTTCCCGTCTGGAACGGGTTGACCACAGAATTTCACCCCACCCAAATACTCGCCGATCTTCTCACAATAAAAGAACATCTTGGGCGTCTTCAAAATGTGAAAATTGTCTACTGCGGAGATGGCAGAAATAATGTTGCCAATTCGCTTATGGTGGGCTGTGCCATGATGGGCATGGACGTGAGAATAGCCAGCCCACGATCCCTTTATCCCACTACCGCCTTGGTGAAAACGGTTCAAGATATTGCCGCAAAAACTGGCGGTAAAATTACCATTAGCGACGATATCGCCCAAGCCTGCCACGGTGCGGAAGTTGTTTATACAGACGTGTGGGTTTCCATGGGCGAATCTCAAGACACGTGGAAAGAACGCATAGACCTGCTAAGCCCTTATCAAGTCAATGAAAAATTGTGTAATTACTGTACGCAAGACTTTCTCTTTCTCCATTGTCTTCCTGCTTTTCATAACACAAAAACAACGGTGGGGGCAGACATTTATAATAAATTTGGTCTAGAAGCCATGGAAGTCAGCGATGACATTTTTGAAAGCTCACATTCTGTGGTTTTTGATCAAGCTGAAAATCGCATGCATACAATCAAATCTGTGATGGTGAATACTCTCAATCCAAGCATAAACGAGTAGAAATAAGAACTTGCACTTAAACTTGTTTTCTCTGATTGCTGGCTTTTATTTCTTTTTTTTCAGTACTTTATACAAGATTTCATAGCTTGAATAGTTGAAAAAATCCTTCTAAAATCTTATCCTACTAGTTTGTATATACCATTAAAATCTATTTTAATCACAAAAAAACTCACTCATTTTAAACAAAATTAGTCATCAATTGTATTTCATTCTATTAAGGCTTAAGAATCAATGATAAAAAAACTCTTACCCACTGCTATTTTAATTTTTGTTTCACTCAATTCACTCAATGCGCAAACCGCTGATGCTTTTCTCAGTTATCTTCCTTCAAGCGCTCAAACAGCCCTACAAGAAGATGGCTATAGTTTTCGCTACAAAACAGATGATGCAACAACCAAATATTTACCTGCATCGCCACAAAAAAATATCATCACAAATAAAATTAAAGAAATTCAGCCCAATGTCTTTTTGGAAGGTATCTATAAGTTCCCACTCCTTGCTAAAACCACCTCAAAAGAAGACACAATGCTACAAATTTTTAACGCCCTCCTCGATTTCCAAGAATTAGATGGAGCTCTATACTTCTCCCATGGGGAAAAAAAATATACAGAACTCTTTAGTGAGGTATACCGTGTAGAATCACCGAAAAACCGTAAAAAATTAGAAAATATACAAGTATCTAGCTTGCCCAATGTACATCACGAATACATTCATCTCAAAGAAAAGCGCTTAGGAAAAGGCATTTATGCTCTTGATTATGCCGTCGCAAAAAGTACTCACCAAATGACATTTTCTTTGACTAATGCTACAGCCATGAAGTTTATTTTCACCGTGGTCGATCCAGAAGAAATGAATGTGAATCTGCAAATATTTGTTCTAGACGACGCTATCATAGTCTATACAACCACCATAGTACAGTTTAAAAACATGACATTTGTATCCGCATTAATGGATCCTTATTCTTCTTTTCAACGCAGAACCCAATCTTACGTTACTTGGCTTCAAAATAGTCTTTATCAAACCAATAACAAACCACCAAAAACTGCGGAAACTACTGCTGATTAACACTTATGAATATCTCTCCCTCACAAAATGCTTTTGTTTTATACAAAAA
>CAYRNA010000007.1:0-18681 GCA_964425555.1 uncultured Spirochaetales bacterium | reverse complement strand
GATTAACACTTATGAATATCTCTCCCTCACAAAATGCTTTTGTTTTATACAAAAAACAACCCGCTATTATTACCGAAATATCTCAAAAAATAACCATCTCCTTTAAAGACGCTCCATCTAAGCAGGTCAGAGAAAAAGACATACACGTTTTGCATCCAGGGCCGTGCCACAATCTGAATGAACTGCAAATACTTGAAGCCAACGACATGGCAGACGTCCTCGCCATCATACAAGAACAGGAAAATGCCTCTTGGCAAGACTGGTGCGAATTGCTTTTTGACGAATACAGTCCTTCGGCGATATGGTCGTTTTTTCAGTTAATAGAAGCCAAAGAATACCTCAAAGGCTCACTGGATTATATTATTGTAATCGGTGACGAAGAGCGTGAACAGCAAAAAATATTAAAAGAAAAAAATGCTCAAAATGCAATAGAATGGGAATCCTTCATCCAAGGTCTCAAAGAAAACACTTGGGAACAACACAACCGATTCCGTTTTCAAGAGCTAGAAAATTTTGCCATGGGCAAAAGCAAAAAATCGGCCATATTAGAAAGCCTCAATCAGAGACAAATCCCCAAGCTCGCCTACCAACTCTTGTTACAATGGGAGGTCTGGGACATCACCAGTAATCCCTACCTTCGTGCCAGCACACTCAATGAAATGCCCACCAAAATCAATGACCTGCAGCTAGCACACGAAGAAAGGTTGGACTTAACCCACCTCAATAGCTATGCCATAGACGACGAATTCACCAAAGATCCCGACGATGCGATCAGCTTAGACGGAGACACGCTGTGGATACACATCGCCGATGTCGCTGCTCTTGCACCCCTCAATTCGCCTTTGAACGAACTCGCTCAAAACCGCATCAGCTCTATTTATTTGCCAGAAAAAACAATTCCCATGTTGCCCCCTGAAGTGACAGATATTTTAGGACTGGGTATACAAGAAATTTCGCCCGCTCTTTCCTTCGCCATCAAGCAAGATGATAAGGGTGATATCGCCGAAGTGAATATCCGCAAAACACTGATAAAGGCAACACGCCTCACTTACGAAAGTGCTTGTAATGACTTTGAAAACTATCCCGATTTACAGAAAATATATGAAAAGACCCAGCTTTTTTCTGCGTTCAGAAAAGAAAGTGGCGCCATCAGCATACAGCTCCCAGAGCTGAAACTCAAAATATCAGAAGACCAAAAAGTAACGGTTGCAGAAATCAAGCCGCTTT
This sequence comes from uncultured Spirochaetales bacterium, assembly GCA_964425555.1. Taxonomy (GTDB): domain Bacteria; phylum Spirochaetota; class Spirochaetia; order SP-2023; family CAYRNA01; genus CAYRNA01. Next base: position 17,454 of record CAYRNA010000007.1, on the reverse strand, counting down.
TTACACGCAAGTTAGTCGAAGAAACCATGCTACTAGCAGGATATGGTGCGGCATTGTTTGCCAAGCAAAACCAAATCCTCATCCCCTTCGTCACTCAGCCCACGCCCCAAATCCCCTTCGAGATAACAAGCAACCTGTCCTCTCAATATGCCGCCCGAAGATACTTCAAACGTAGTTCTATGTCCATGGTCAGAGGCCCTCATGGTGGGCTAGGTCTCCCCTTTTACACCAGAGTCACCAGCCCATTAAGACGTTATTGCGACCTACTCATCATGCAACAATTGCGTCTTTTCTTGAACAAAGAAACCCTCCTCAATTCCGATGAAATGATCAATAAAATGGCTCTTTACGATGCCTTTATTGGTGAGATCATTCATCTCCAACGCAACTCAGAAAAACACTGGAAACTCATCTATCTCCTCCAAAAAGGTGAAGGCGCTCATTTCCCCGCAACCCTTGTACAACATGAAAATAATAATGCCATATTTTATATCAATGAAATTGGACTCGAAACCAACCTCCTTCTCAAGCAAAAATTAAAACTTGATAAACAGTATATTTTAGAATTAGAAGAAGTAGTGATTAACTCGCAAGAATGTCTTTTCAATTTCATCGAAGAAGCGTAAAACCGCTTTCTTCATTTGCTGTTCTCTTTTTTGTACTCTGCCTATTTGCACTCGCCATAACGTCTTTCAGTTGGATCATCCCTGGCGGCACATTTAGCCTTGATACCTTGAAATATCATGCAGTAGCTCCGCAAAAATTGACATTGGTGCAAACCTTTGATGTTTTCTACATTGCCATTAAACAAGCGGCTCCCATCGTGTTGTTCATCTATTTTCAAGTCACCATCATAGAAATTCTGATCAAAGAAGATTCTTTTGCCATTTTGCTCAACAAGCTCTATGCGAAATATGCGCAAACACGGTTTTTATTTTGCCTCATTCTTATTTGGCTCTTTGGTTTGGGTGGAACGCTCTTTGGATTAGCCGAAGAAAGCATACCTTTTTATCCCTTGGTTATCTCGTTTTTCATCAGTTTAAGACTGCGTTCTAAAATGGTATTACTGGTTTTATTTGTCAGTAGCAGTGCAGGCATAATGTTTTCAACCATCAATCCTTTTTCTGTGGGAATTGCCAATGAATTAGCCTCACTTCCCTTGCACAATGGTCTTGCAAGACGGTTTGTTTTCTGGTTACTGGCAATGACTTATGTGAGTTTCTGGTGCTTCTATGCCTTGAAAAAAGAACAGCCCAGCCTCTCCAGAAAAGAAGAACACGCACCTCCTATACATCATCTAAAATCCATACCCTTAACACTCACCGTTTTCACTGTGGGATTTGCCATACTCATTGTGGGGATTCTGCCGTGGCGTCAACTTGTCCCTCTACCTTCTCTTGTGGAGTCCATCCCTTTTCTGCAAAAATTTGCACAATGGGCTCCTTTTGGCGACTGGGGCTTCAAAGAAATGGCCTTGTACAGCCTTATTCTTCTCTTGCTTATTGCTGGCCTAAGCTCTCTGAATTTTCGAGCAAAAGGTGCAAGCTTAATCACTGGATTTAAATCAACTGTGGGTGTATCTTCCTTTATCATTCTCACACGTTTTATTGCGCAATTACTGGACAAAGTTTACTGGCAAGATGCGATTTTATACCATGCACAGATTTATTTACAGAACGTAGCACCACATTTCTACCTGCTTGGACTTGCTCTACTCTTCGTCGTTCTTGCATTTTTCATTACGTCGACCTCTGCCTTGGCCAACCTGAGCCTGCCCCTTTTACTGCCTTTGTCGCAATCTGTCAATATTGCCCCACACACCCTGATTAACCTCTACCAAGGCGTGCAAGGATTCGTGAATTTGCTCAATCCTTTTTTCGCACTACTGCTGGCGGTACTGGGGTTTTGTCGTGTGAGTTACAAAAATTGGTTGCAATTTTTTTTCCCGTGGGGATGGGGCTTGCTCGCTCTCGTATTCGTAGAAGTGTTCTGGGAATTTGCTCTTCCCTAAGCTTGTCCTTTTTCTAAGGAAGCACGCCTCTGTCCATGCCATCGTAGGACACCTCGTGCAAGTAAAGCCCGTGTGCAGGAGCCGTCACGCCCGATTCCTTCCTATCCTTCGCATAAAAGCGTCGTGCCAGCTCTTCTTTGGGATTATCGAAGTCATTCACTTCTAGCAGATTACCGACAATAGAGCGCACCATTTTACGCAAGAATCCAGCACCACTAATGTGAAATACCAGAAACATACCTTCGCAATACCAATTTGCCGCAAAAATATCACGGACATAGCTTTCTGTATCTCGCTCGCTCTTAGACGCAAATGTGCGGAAATTATGGTTGCCTATCAAAATAGACGCCGCTTCATTGAGAGCCGTCAGTTTGATTTCTTTGTCAATGGAATAAACATAATCACGGTAGTAGGCCCAACAATCTTCTTGATTTAAGATATAGTATTTATAGCTTCTCATCTGTGCGTCAAAGCGTGCATGAAAATCATCGGCGACCCTTTCACTTTTGAGAATACGTATGTCTCGTGGCAAATTGGCATTAAGAGATTTCTTGAAAATTTCGGGTGAAATCGAAGCGTGATCGCTATCGAAATGAGCCACTTGTGCGCTGGCGTGGACACCACTATCCGTTCTTCCAGCCCCATGCAGGACAATGTCTTTGCCTTTGTGAATTTTGGCTAAAGCTTGCTCTATTTCCTGCTGAACCGTTCGCTCAGCACTCTGTCTTTGCCAGCCTGCGAAATCAGTACCGTCATAGCTCAGAGTTAATTTAATTCTCACAAACCTTCATCTTTCATCGCATCTTTGATGGTAAAATAAAGTTCCGAAGAACGTTCAATAATAGGCGTAGGCTTCATCTTATCCACCTTTTTCATATCAACAATCTTTGCTAAAAAAATTAAACACTCATTATATTCGTCTCTTCTTAATTTGGGCTCTTCTGAAAGTCCATACTTATATTTCAAATACGCATTGAGATAAATGAGGCTATTATATCCATAGTCTTTATCGATATCAGGTCCAAAATTTTTAACATTTTCCAATGAACCCTTTCCTTCTAGATCTAAAGCTCTTCTGAAAAAAAAGGCCGCTTTATTATAACAAAGCAAGGCAACATAGGAAAAATCTTTATCTTGAGTTTCTTTACTCAAAGCTCGCAACAACCACGCCCCTCTTAAAGCTGATAATCCTGCTTTATAAAGTGGAGAAAAGGTGCTGGGTAGTTTTTCATAACAAAGCAAGGCAAGGAAACTAGAAGCGGCACCTATTCTTAAGTCTTTTGGCTGGGTGAAATCAATCTCACCAAAAATCGATGTAACGTATTCAAGTCTTGTTTTTTTCTCAGAAAATAGGGTCTCTTGCATGAGTACATCAATCTTTTCATCGTCTTCAAAATCAGAAGATAATGTTGAATAATAACACTCAGAGCAGGTCATAAAACTATAAAGTAGAGGATGTACCTCTCCAAATTCTTGCGTTGGCAAAAAGTGTCTGTGCAATTCTACGTCTAAATCGCCAGCATTAAATCGCCCGCCCCCACTCAAAATATTTTCACACTTAAATGAGTGTTTACAAATGGGACATATGCTCTTTTTCTTTTCGTAATAAGTGAGTTTTCTAGCCATTTTTATCCTCTCATATAGGATCAGTTTTTATTTTCATAAACAACAAGATCGACTGTTTGTGGTGAATAATTAATCAAGTTCACACCTTCAGGCAAGGGATTCATTCTGATTCTATAATTTTTATTCTTAAATCGCCCAAATCCCCCTCCCGATTCTTCATTATAGGTAATATAAAATATCAAATCCTCTGCTACCATATTTTTTAGAATAGAAGTCTTCCCTTCTAAAATGACACTATTCACGGACAAGCTAGTCTGGTTATAATTTAAATCATTAGGTAAGCCGAGGACTCGAATCGCCCTATCCTTAAATTCAATAATAGATCGTAATTCTTCAATTTCCATGTCAAGACTCACCGTATTATCGCTAATGCTATAATACGCTATCTCGCTCAGATCTAAGGGTAATTCTATGCTTTGAGATTGCCTAAAAGTGTTCCAATCTAGTTCTTCCGTATTTATCTCTGTTATTTCACCGAGCATTTTTCTGCGACCAACGATGGTGACGGCTTCGGGTGTAATTGCATAACGTAACAATTTATAACCTTCAGGAACGGTTTCTTTAAATTTTAAATTTATGGGCAGTAATATTTTAGAAAAATAATCTAATTCTAGACGAAGTACATTGCCTTTCAGATTCCATGTAAAATCAAACGATCTTAAATAAGCCTCACTCTCTGCGGTTAAAAAAACAGTAAAATTGCTTTTTGAGAGATCCGTTTCACCCCGTAAATCAACGTAAGCTTCAACATTTCTCAGATCAAATGTATCATCAAAAGATATTTTTTTACCACTAATAGAAACAGGAATGCTACGAGGCATTTCTTGAATGGGCTTAATATTTGCATTGCTAATAATTCGTATAGGAACATCGTAATTTATAGTAGTATAGTATCTTGAATTAAAAATAACCATAAGAACGAGAGCAGAAATAATAGCAAGGATTTTTGTGATCAAATTCTGCGACAAGCGGTGAAAAATAAACTTCAAGTACTTCATTTATATAATCTCTCGTACCGCTTGAACCTGTGGTTTGTACAGGTGTTTAATAAGATTTCGTTTCAGCTCTTCCAAGCTTAAATGATACAAAATATTACCTTTTATCGCCAACGACGCCTTGCCCGTTTCTTCAGAAACAATCAGAACAATGGCGTCACTTTTTTCAGACATGCCAATGGCAGCTCTATGGCGTGTACCAAAGGCTGTATTAAGGAGATGTTGTTGTTCTGTCAACGGTAATAAACAACCCGCCGCTATAATTCGATTTCCACCAAGTATGACCGCACCATCATGCAAGGGTGTCTCATACTCAAAAATGCTCAAGAGAAGCTGACTGCTTAAATCCGCATTTAAAGTAGTTCCCGTCTCTATAATATCTTCTAAATCATTGGTTAAGCGAAACACAATGAGCATACCTTTTTTGCGTTGCATAAGGATGTCGCAAGCAATAAGAATACTTTCTAAATCATTCAAGTTGCCTGCATTGTAGCTTTCTTTTTTGCCTTGCAATCGCCCCAGACCAAACAATAGGTTTCTTATTTCATTTTGAAAAATGATGGCTAAACCGACAAATAATCCAGGAATAAAAAGGTTCATCAACCACAGCAATGTTTCTAAATTAATGAGGTAAACAACGAGGTAAAAAATCAACAAATACAATATGCCCCGAAACATAAAAATGGCTCGGCTTTTACTAATATAGCGGTATATCAGGTACAACAAAACCGCAATAATGGAAAAATCTAAGATGTTACGAAGGAGAGTTAAAAAGTTGCTATAAAAAAAATCAAACATACGGTTCTACTTATAGAGACGGTTTTAAGAGCGCATTACTGTATTTTATTTTTTATACTTTTTATTGTAAAAAGAAACCCCAGTAATTCCCGAGTCCTTTTTAGACATAAAAAATATAACGTAACAAAGGAAGGAATAAAGGATAAGAAAATCAAAAAGACAGGAGAGAAATCATTTCTCTTAAAATCATATAGTGTCTACGATTCCCCTTTTATAAAAAGGGATATCTCCAGGGAGAATCGAACTCCCATTGCCAGGATGAAAACCTGGAGTCCTAACCGTTAGACGATGGAGACACAATATGAGCCGCGCAGGGTTCGAACCTGCGACCCACGCCTTAAAAGGGCGTTGCTCTACCGACTGAGCTAGCGGCCCATCTTTTTAATCAAATCTAAAAAAAATATAATGATTATCCGTCCATAGGTCAAGTTATTCTGTTCTTTTTTTTAGAAATACTATTTTTAACAGATTTTTCGTGATCACCTTCGCAATTGATCAGTCGCATTTGCGTGTCTTTATCAACCGTAATAGAAACAAGCATGCTTGCCGCTACCTTTTCATTCAGCAATATATCAGGCCATTCTATGACGCAAACGCCATCCCCATACAAGTAATCTTCGCCCCCTAAATGATGAAATTCTTCATACGTTTTAAGGCGATATAAATCCATGTGGTAAAACGCTAAGCGTCCCGAATGGTACTCGTTGATAATGGGAAATGTTGGGCTAGTGACGGGTTCGTGAATACCCAAGGCCTGTGCAATGCCAGAACTGAAGGCTGTTTTTCCTGCCGCAAGATCGCCTTGCAAAAAAACTATCTCGCCCCCTGTGAAATTCTTCGCCAAGTTCTCCGCAATTTGTAGCGTTTCTTCGACGCTATTACTCTTAAATAGAGCCATCAGGGCAACTCATGCGATTTATCCAGTGAAACCACTTTGTTTTCAATCAGAGAGGCCAGAACCACTTTCGGATAAAAATCATTGTTCAACGCTTTGATAGAAACCACCGTGCCCATGCCTCCATGCTCTACAATAAATGCCGTTTCAAAATTATAGCGATTTTCTTGATGATCCAAAAAATATCCGTGTCCCTCAAATTCCATGCGATAGCTAATATTGTTGCTACTACTTTTGCGAATTTGTTCAAACTCTAATTCTTTTAAAACTGCCATTTTTGCCTAAATCCTCAATTTGGGGTGCGTACATCTCCTTTCTTTTACGGAAATAACAAGAAAAACTATTCCTTTTTTCTTATTTCTTTCGCATTGAAAAACGTGAAAGGAGATTTGCCAAGAAACGCTGCCAAGGATTTTCCGAATAAATTGATTCTATCGCTTGAGAAATATTGCGAGAAAATTCTACCTCTCCATCTCCCGTACTTTCATCGAGAGAAAAAAGATTTGCATGCCTGACAACCCATAAAAACAAGTCGGCTTCCATTCGTTGCGGAAACATTTGCATAAGATGGTGCGACTTCATAAGGTGACTGACAGGCCTATAAACTAAGCTATAAAATTCTCGCGCAGCTTCGTCAAATGCCAACTCTGCGGTGCCTGCTTCTTTTGCTTTCATATTCTGCGTAGTGCGGTAAATCTCAATCTGTTTGACAAATTCTTCGTAGCGTCCCGCCTTGGTAAATCTAATCGTGTCCATGGGCAAACAAGACTCCAAGTCGTACTGATTGATAACCACATCTCTTTCGTGTTCGACGACCTTTTTTTCTATTTCATCAAAGCTCATACCTGCGGTGATCTTGATCTGCGTACCGAGCTCGACCACTTCGGCGTCTATCGCTTCGACGCCTTGACTGCGTGCCACAGAAACCCTGTGGTTGCCATCTCTTACAAAATAAATATCACCTATTTTGAACAGTCGAATGGGCGGCAATATGACATCTTGCAAGTGGGCCTGATCTATGCTTTCCCAGCGATGCCTTAGGTGTTCTTTTTTGGGTAGAAAAGTCATGCTAAAATCTTGATAGCGTTCTTCGCTACCGACAATGCTTCTTACTTCGACCACCTGTAGACCTTTATAGGATTCTTGCTCTGGCTTCACGATTTCCTTGATATCTTGCAATGAAAAAAGATGGCGAGAATGTGGTCTAACAATTTTTAAAATAGTACCCAGTTGGGCCTTGGTTTTAGCTTTATTGAAGTCCTCACGGACTTGGTTTCCAATTATTTCATTCACAGATTAATCAATGTCCAATATGAGGTGTTTATAGATGTTAATAATGCGTGTTTTCTCAAAAAAATTCTCTCTCTCTTCTAAGTTATCATATAAATGAACATGACCATGAAGTAAATACTTCGGTTGATATTTAGTCATAAATTCTTTAAAAACCTCAAATCCTTGATGAGGGATATCGTCTTTGTCGCCCAAGTTGCGAGGGGGGGCATGCGTCAATAGTATATCAACGTAGCGACCATGGCGTAGTTTGTTGTACATCAAGATAGGCCATAATTTGAGCATGCGCCACTTCATACCACGTTCTGAAAACTGATGAAGACCGTTATTATAATTTTTGCTCCCACCCAGACCCATAATAATGAGATCGTGTTTCTTAAGGTAACAAATTTTATCGTCTATAAAGGAAGAACCAAAGCAGTGTGGAGTCTCTTCGTTACGGTGTCCGCACTCAGCCCTTTCTCCTTTGTAAAACCAATGGTAGCGCTTGAGATTATGGTTGCCAAAGACAAAATACAACGGTCTATTCAGGCTACTGACAATAAAACCATAATAATTCAGCGGTAAATCTCCCGCAGATAAGATGAAATCTACGTCATTAAATCGTTCTTTAATCTGCGCAGAATAAACGAGAGGGTCAACATAATCAGCGATACACAATATCTTCATAATTTCATTATTTTAAACAAAATAGCTTATTAGGAGTAGTTATTCGCTATAAATATGCTTTAATTTCATAGTTTTTACTATTTTTTAGGAAAACATAGCCTCTCATTTCAAAACGACTTTTTGAATATCAATAATTATAAATTATAGAGTTAATTAATATATCAATATTCTGTCCGTATATATAAAAAATACAGCAAAAAACCACACATTTACAATCTAAAATACTATAATCTCTTAGTATAAAACATCACGTTATTAAAAAAAGGACCGCATCGAAACGCAAGGATTTCTCGGAATTTTTCAAAAAAACAAGGACTTTATATGTTGAAAAGCAATGTCTTAATTGTAAACAAAGCAGGACTTCATGCGAGACCCATACAAATGATCATAGAGGTCATAGGTAAATTTGATTGCGAAGTCAGAATAGGCAAGACCGAAGATTCTTTCGTAGACGCAAGTTCCATGCTCAGCCTCATGACCCTGGGTGGCACAAATGGCACAGAACTCATCATAGAAGTAGACGGCGACGATGAAGCAGCACTCACAGAAGAGTTAGTTCAAGTTTTTGCTAGTGGCTTTGGAGAAGATTAGTGGCCAAGACTCTGCCGTCTTTATTTCTTTTACTTGGCCCCGAAACAGGACTCAAAGAAGAAAAAGCCAACGCAATAATCAAGTATTTTAAGAAGCACAATAAAGAACAAGTCGATGACTTTGTCTTTTATCCCTACGACACCGATATGCGTCGTATTATCGACGAACTCGCCAACCCTTCTTTGTTTTCAAGTCACAAAATAATTCGTATCTACAACCTCGAAGATTTCAATGCCAAAGATACAGGCACTATCATCAATGCCTTGAAATCCATAGACGATACGACTTTAGTTTTAATCTATAGCGTCAAAACAACCGCAGACAGAAAATTTGTCCCTTTGGTAGACAAAGACAATAAACATATTTTTTACGAATTGAGCACGGCACAGAAAAAAAGTTGGCTCATCAAATATTTTCGTGATAACGAGAGACAAGCCAGCGAAGGTGCCATCGCACTGTTACTCAGCCTCATTGAAAATACCACAGAACAAATGAGACGAACCTGCGACTTGCTCATCAAAAATACCGCTGCAGGCGAAGTTCTCGAAGAAGAAACTGTTACAAAGCTGATAGAACACACCAAGGGTGAAACCGTCTTCTCGCTTTTTCATAAAATCTGTAGCCGTGACCTTCCCGCAAGCTTAGAAATACTGAAGATGCTCCTTCTTTCGGGCGAAACAGAAGCCATAGGTTTATTTGGGGGGCTTTTTTGGCAATTCAAAAAACTCTACGGCCTCTCTGAAGTCGCCTCAAATAACTATGTCTCGGATAAAGATTTATTGCTTTTCGACATCAGAGGTCGCAGTAATCAATCTTACTACAGAAAGGCTTTGCAAGAATACGATATCGCAGAGATAGAACAAGCGATATTACTCCTCAAAGAATTTGAGATAGATCTCAAAGTAGCAAAAAAAGAGAGGCATTATCAGATTTTATGCTATTTTCTTTACATCTTAATGTCACAAAATAAAACGGCAATGACAGATAGAGATGAAATTTTATCGGAACGTTTTGCTCAGGAGGGCTAGCATTCATGGCTGTCAAAGAATTGAAAAAATTGAAACCGCTGGTATTACAGCATAAATGGGCGTACACCATAGGTATTGCGTGCTTGCTTGTCACCAATGCCATCCAAATTATTATTCCCCTCGTGATCAAATCTGCTATAGATGAAATTGCACGACCCACACCCAATCTGCACAATATTTTGCTCGACGCAGTAAAGTTAGTACTCCTAGGACTTTGCATCCTTGTCGGTCGTTTCATATGGCGGCAAAAAATATTAGGAAGCGCCTATAAAATTGTGACGAAAGTGAGAATGCAGCTTTTTTCGCACTTACTCAAACTTTCGGATAAATTCTTTGTCAACAACAAGGCCGGTGATTTATTGTCGAGAGCCACTTACGATGCGGAACAGTTGTATTGGTGTCTGGGATGGGGCCTCGTCTCTTTGGCTGATGGCTTGCTCATCTCAGTCAGTGTCCTCAGCGTCTTACTCTATTACTACGGCGTCAAAGTATTGGTTGTGCTCATACCTCTTCCCCTCATTGCACTCATCCTCGGCGTAGCCTCCCCCATTATGGGAAAATATTTTGGGAAATTACAAAAAGCCTTTGGAAGCTTGAGCCATGTAACGCAGGAAATTTTGGCCGGCAGTTACTTAATCAAAGCCTATCACGCCGAAAAAAGCTCCCTCAATAAATTTGCAGACACAAATCAAAACTACATAGACCTCAATGTTAAACTCGCCAAAATACAAGGTCTCACTTGGCCCAGCATCAACTATATCTCTGGGCTGACCATTGTGATCATGATTTATCATGGAGGAAGACAAGTCATACAAGGTCTTCTCAGCTGGGGGGATTTTATCGCCATACTCAATTATGCAGGGATGTTGCTTTGGCCTTTGATGGGTGCTGGCTTTGCCTTTAGCATGTTCCAAAGGGGCGCCGCAGGTCTCGTACGCATACACAATGTCCTTAATGAAAAACCTGATGTCATTGCAACCGAAAACGTCCCTTTACCCAAAGAATCATTTGCGTCATTGCGTTGGCAAAATGTTGATTTCCGTTATCAAGATGACCTGCCCCTCGCATTGAGTGATATTAATTTAGAATTAGACAAAGGGCAAACTTTGGGAATTTTTGGTCGCATAGGAAGTGGAAAAACAACCTTGATCAACTTAATACCACGGCTATTTGATAGCACTCATGGAAGTCTTTGCCTCAATGATCAGGCAATTGAAAAATACAAACTAGAAGATTTGCGAAGTCTCTTTGCCATTGTTTCCCAATCTATTTTTCTCTTTTCTGACACCATTTATAACAATATTATTTTTGGCAATATTGAAGCTACGCCAGAAGAAGTCGACGCCGTGATTGAAATCGCAGCCATAAAAAAAGATATAGCCTCTTTTCCTCACGGCTTAGAAACAATTATTGGCGAAAAAGGAGTCACTCTTTCGGGCGGACAAAAACAACGCATTGCCATTGCACGAGCACTGATAGTCAAAGCCCCCATCTTAATTTTAGATGATGCGCTTTCTGCCTGTGACAGCGAAACGAGTGCAGAAATACTGTCACGACTCAAAGAGACGCAATCGACAAAAACCACTATTATCGTATCACATCGTTTAGACGTCATACAACATGCCGACAAAATCATAGTTTTAGATGAAGGTCAGATTGCGCAAAGAGGCACACATCAAACCCTTATCCAAGAAACGGGATTCTATCAAGATATGTACAAAATACAAGGGTGATGAGATGCAGTTCATAGAAAAAGAATTTAGTGATTATAATAACCAGCTCGTTAAACGCCTACTCCAATTTGTATTTGCTTACAAAACACCCCTCTTTCTTGTACTCTTGGGACTCACTGTTATTACCTTGAGCGACGTTGCCACACCCTTGGTATTACAGCAAGTGATAGACCGTTACATTGTCATTGATCAAGAAAAATTTCCTGAATTTCTAAAATTAAGCATAGAAGAGCGTTTTCAAGGAATTACATTTTTCTCTTTAATCTATTTGACATTAATAACACTCAACTATCTTGCGCGCTTTTTAAGACGTTTTATGAATGCAAAAATAACCCAATTTGTGTTGCGTGATATTAGAATAAAACTAATAGATCACTGCATGCATCAATCGACGAATTTCTTCACCAAAACGCCCATAGGTTACCTACTATCACGTATCACCAGTGATGTCGAAACGATCAACCAGTTTATGGAAGACGTCTTGCCCAATCTCATCATTAATGGGAGTCTGGTCATTGGAAGCATTGTTGTACTTTTTATTTTAAACCCACTGCTCGCTGGATATACTCTTCTGTTATTTCCCATTATGATTATTTGCAGCCTGCTCTTTAAAAAATATCTGAGACAAACTTATAGAAACATACGTCGATCAACCTCCATCCTCAACACCTACATTGTTGAAATGGTTTCGGGCATACGTATCGTACGCTTTTTCAACCAGAATGAAAGAATCAAAACAACCTTCCAAACAAAAAATGAAACCGTACAAGACGCTCACCTCAAAGAGGTGAAACTTTATGCTATCTTTAATCCTTTTGTCAGTTTCTTTTCGACATTAACCTTGGCCGTTATTATCTATTTTGGAGCTTCTTTTTACCTCGAAGACATTGTTTCTTTAGGCGTATTGCTGACTTTTTTGAGCCTCATTCAAAAAATGTTCCCCCCTATTTTGGACATCATAGATAAACTCAATATTGTGCAAATGACCATGGCAGGGCTAGAAAGAATCTTTGACTTGTTAGACAATGAAGATAAAATTCCTAACAATATAGCAGCGCCCGTGGTAACACAATTTGAAAAAGAATTGATTTTTTCAAACGTACATTTTCGTTACAATAAAGAAGACAGAGATGTTCTCAAAAACATCAATTTCACATTACACAAGGGCGAAACATTGGCCTTGGTTGGCTATACAGGCAGTGGAAAATCAACCATAGCCAATCTCTGCAACCGCTTCTGGGATGTCAGTGAAGGAAGCATTATTTTAGACGGCAAGGACTTGCGTGATTACGAACTCCATTCCTTGCGTAAATTGATTAAACCTATTCAGCAAACTCCCTTTTTCTTTGCGGGAAGTATCAGAGAAAACATTGACCTCAACAACGAACACAGTTTAGCAGAGATTGAGTGGGCGTGCGAAGCGGTGTATGCGAAAAACTTCATTGACCAATTGCCTGAAAAAATGGACACACAATTACTTGAAAATGGTGAAAATTTATCTGCTGGAGAAAAACAATTGCTCAGCTTTGCTCGTGCCATTTGTTCTAAGCCACAGATTATTGTATTAGATGAAGCCACCGCCAATATTGACACCGAAAAAGAGCAGTTGATACAACAAGCCTTGGACGGTCTACTGGAACATCAAACAGCTATCGTGATTGCCCATAGATTATCGACCATTGAACGTGCCGATAAAATACTCGTCCTCAAAGAAGGCGAAGTTGTAGAATATGGCAATCATAAAACTTTGATGGAAAATAGAAATTTATACTATGAATTATACACTCTACAGAATGAGAAAGGTATTATAACTTAAAATGGCTTATATTACAGCACGTCACCTCAAAGGATTCAGAGACTCATTGCCTGCACAAGAAGCGCAACGACAACTTCTCATCACAAAAATCAAAACGGTATTTCAAAAATTTGGTTTAGCGAGCATAGATACGCCCATCTTAGAATACAGCGAAGTATTATTGGGCAAGGGCAGCGGCGAAACAGATAAACAGCTCTATCGTTTTAAGGATAATGGCGGTCGTGACGTCGCTATGCGTTTTGATCTGACCATACCTTTGGCACGTTTTGTTTGTGAACACAAAAGTGAACTTTCTTTTCCTTTTAAGCGTTATCATATTGCCAAGGTGTGGCGTGGAGAAAAATCCCAAAAAGGGCGCTATAGAGAATTTTACCAATGTGATTTTGACATCGTCGGTAGCACCAGTTTCAGTAGCGACATAGAAATACTCCTCCTTGTTTACGAACTCTTCCAAGCCTTAGAACTACCTCATTTTCAGATAGAAATCAACCACAGAGCCTTACTCAATGAGTTGCTCAACGAATTAGGCCTAGCCTCACAGTCTTTGGAACTTACAACTTCCTTGCTGAGACTCATAGATAAATCAGAAAAAATTACTGAACAGGAATTCTTGAGCGAATTAAACACTCTTGTCCCCGAGGAAAAACGGCAACAAGCCATACTCACTTTCCTTAAGCCACAAGACGACTTCTCCGCGGCCCTCAAACACTTGGAATCGTTATTGCCTGCCAGTCCCACGCTGATTTATTTGCAACAGCTGCTGCAGTTATTGACAGAACTCAAAATGGAAAAAAATTTCAAATTAAACCCACGCATCACTCGTGGATTAGACTACTATACAGGCCTTGTTTTTGAGACATTTATCACAGATAAAAGAGAATTTGGTAGCGTATGTTCGGGCGGACGCTATGATAATTTGACGCAACTTTTTGCAAAAGACGCCCTCCCCGGAATAGGCGGATCTGTTGGTCTTGATAGGCTCCTCGCCTTATTAGAAGAAAGCGAAATTGCGCCTTCGCCTACTGCTGATGTTATTCTTTTTCAGCCCGAGAAATACGATGAACCTGCGGAAACAGCCATCATTAAAATGGCAACACAACTGAGAAAAGAAGGCATTAAGTGTTATATGACGCTCAATAATAAAAAATGGCAACAGCAATTTAAACTTGCTGACAACAATCATATTAAATACGCCATTATACGAGAGTCAGGCGAGAAGTGGACGCTGAAAAACTTACTGACACGAGAAAATACATCGTTTGCGCAGTACGAAGAAATACTGCCTCAATTGAAACGTGAGGATAGATGCTAAGAAAACCTCTTTACTTATGGTTTCTTACATTCAGCATCGCTCCTGCATTTCCTCTTTACGTCACCTTAGATATGGCGGTAAATCCTTCTATTATTTTCCACGAAGTCAATTACCTTGTCGATTTAACCGAAACAAAAACGGCAGATGTTGCTAAAAATTTTGCACTGATTCCTTCCCTAGGCATTAGCATTTTTAGCGATACAACAACAAACCTACTCCTTGGATTTGGCATCAATTTCAACTACTTAAACCATGTCATCAATTCTCAAGCCGACATAGCTGGTGTTGAGACTGATTATACCACCACATTTGCACCTTATGTAAAAGGACAAGTTTTGGGCGGTCGCAAAGTGCAGTTATTTGACAAAGAAACTATTTTTTATTTACTCATTGGTTATCAGTTATTTATCACGCAAACCGAGGTCTACATCCCCAAAAACACAAAAGAGCTGAACACTGTAGGCATGCTATTTCTTGGGCTAGGACTCAACGTCAGAATGACCAAGCATTGGCTCCTCTATTCTGAAAGTACCATAGGAATTACAGGCGACTATATCTTTTATAGCCCCGACAATAATCTTTTCAATCTGTTGCGAACCAGCACTTCTATCCTCAATCCTGGCATAGGTATTAGATACGCATTCTAGCTTCTGTGCCGTTTCAATCATAACAATTGCATCTAGCGTTCATTGCTAGATCATCGCATATTTTTTGCACAATTTGTAAATACACATAAAAATAATAGTTGTATTGATCTTTTATGCCGATACAGTTTGTGTAATACTCTTGATTTCAAATATCAGGCTTAAAAACTATGAAATATAAATTATGCTTTTTAATTCTTTTTTCTCTTCTTTTCTCCTCGAGCATCTTGGGGCAACAAACTCCTTCTGCTCCCAGCGTTTCTTCTGGATTTCAACCGAATACGGAAGCGAAGAAAACCTTTGTTACAAGTATTGAACTCTATCAAAGCAGCGAACAAAAGAAAATAAGTATTAATAGCCTCAAGGGATGGTATCCCTTGTCTAGGCTAGACCCAGCGTTAACAAGCGACCTTCCACCTTCCGCCCCTGGAACGGCCAGAAAATGGCGCTTACACGTCATCGTCAACGATCAGACCATTGTTGGTTCCAGCACGATACAAGTTCGTTTAAACTTACCCGATAGACCTGCCCCACTCTTTACTTTGCCGTGGCGTGAAACCCCCGAAGGCGTTATCGAAAAATATAGTAACTGGTTTGAATCTGATTCTGCACTCAGTACAACCTTGTATGACACAGTGGGTGAAAGTCAGGTGCGGTTAGTTTCGCAGAGTCAAACGAATAGCTCTGCCACATTATATTCTGTCAATTTGGAAGCATGGGATATAGAAGTATTGCCCAATGGCAACGGCTTTAACAAACAAGCCAGTGCCGAATTAGCCTCCAATATAGATGCCGCAAGGACACCCTATTTCCCACAGATTGCAAACCCTTATGAAAGCACCACCAGAAATGATTCTTTGCGTCCCTCTAAGGAACAAGCTCTGCAAGCCGCATTGAGTTTTGTGAATATTATATTAAACGACGATTTGCCTAGCTATTATAATAGCTTTAGCGAATTGGTGCAAATGATAGATAAAGGGGCTCTCGTTGATCGCTATAATATAGCCATGCCATTGAGCAATTACAACAACATAACTCTAGCGCAATATAAAGATACTTACAACTATCAAATTTACACCAAAAGCGAAACTTTAACCAATTTTGCTGGCTGGAGTTTGATAGAAAACAGTAAGCTCAATCAAGATGATTTCCTCTTTATTGGAACAAACTTAAAAAGTGGTCGCCCTGAAATTATCGTTGATAAGAAATTTCTTATTTTTATCATCCGAAAAACAAATCAGGGCTGGAAAATAACAGGCGTGTTGAGCTAACTCAACTTCAAGCTACTTCTTTTTAGCAAAATCAACTTTAATGGCTTCGCCTTTATACTCTTTATCATTAATTTTTTCTATTAATGTTTCAGCACTTTCAAGAGTCTTAACAATAACAAAAGAATAGTATTGTTTGACTCTGATTTCAAGAATGTGCGACGCATCAACATCAGAATTAGCGACCAAGAAATTACTCAAACTTTTTTTGTTCAACTTTTTATTGTAACCGATATTGAACCACAGAGTGTTGCCCGTAATCTCTTCTTTCTCTCGAGATCGATTTTTATCTTGGTTTCTGTCCTGATCTTGATTCTTTTTATTTCTATTTCCTGCGCCTTTGCCCGATCTTCTGTCACCAGAAAAATCACCAAATTTGTCTTTGAGTAGGTAGGCAATCACCCAGTCACGGCGCCATATAGAAATATTTTTCTTAAAGGCTTTCTTGAAAGCAACCAATGCTTCAGGATTAGAATCTTTTTCAACTTCGCTTAATAAAGCTTTTAATGCCTTATCTAAATTTTCAGAAAGATCTTTATTTTTTTTCACTTTTAAACTCCTCAGTGATCTGCGCCTCAATCAATATGTATATATGAACATCATATAACATGCTATATTATTATGCAATTTCGACAAGCAATCTGACCTACATGTAAATTGTCAGAAATACTCTTTTTTATATTTGCAGAATATGCACAGATTAATGGAATTATAAATAATATTACAAAAAAGTAAAGATATCTTATCTGAACCTTAAAAACATCAATGGAAGTATTTA
>CAYRNA010000006.1:14138-44916 GCA_964425555.1 uncultured Spirochaetales bacterium | reverse complement strand
TATAATTTATTATTAATTAGAATTGATCTTGCTTGCTATGTTTTGTATAATCAATAGAATTGTGTTCTATATATATTAGGAGATTGGTATGAATGAAGGTTTAATTGTTACTGTTTTTGGAATAGGTATTGTGTTTTCGTTTTTGGTGTTGCTGGTTGGTTTGACGACTGTGATGTCTAAGATAGTGCTGAAGTACTTTCCAGAGAAGTTGGTGGCTGCGCCTGTGAAGGTTGAGGCTGGTGATGCTGAGATTGCTGTGGCTATTGCGGCGGCGAGTCGATATAAGAAATAAATTGTTAATAAGGAAGGTAAGATTTAATGAAGAAGATTAATTTTATGTGTACTGCGTTTCGTGACGGCTTTCAGTCTGTGTACGGTGCGCGCGTGTTGATGGATGACTTTTTGCCTGCGGTAGAAGTGGCGAGTAAGGCTGGGATTACTCATTTTGAAGCGGGGGGCGGCGCTCGGTTTCAAGCTCCTGTGTTTTATTGTAATGAGAATCCTTTTGAGATGATGGATAAGTTTCGTTCTACGGTTGGTCCTGATGCAAATTTGCAGACGCTGGCACGTGGTGTGAGTGTGGTGAGTTTGAGTTCTCAGCCTCGAGATATTATCGATTTGCATGCTCGTATGTTTAAGAAACATGGGATGACGACGATTAGAAACTTTGATGCGCTTAATGATGTGAACAACTTGATTGATTCGGGTAAGTCTATTCATAATGCGGGTTTGAAGCACGAAGTTGTGATTGCGATGATGGGTTTGCCGCCTGAGTTGGGCAATGTTCACAGTAAAGATTTTTACATTTCTGTGTTACAAAGCATATTGGATGCGGATATTCCTTTTAGTTCTGTTTGTTTTAAAGATGCGTCGGGTACGAGTACGCCTAAGGTTGTGGGTGACACGATTAGAGCGGCGAGAAAGTTGTTGGGTGATGATGCCTATATTAGTTTTCATTCGCACGATACGGCGGGGACTTCTCTGCAACAGTATATGGCTGCGATTGAGGCTGGTGCGAATCAGATAGATTTGGCGCTTGCTCCTGTTTCGGGTGGTACTTCTCAGATAGACGTGTTGACGATGTGGCATGCTTTGCGTGGTACAGAGTACGACTTGGGCATAGATCCACGTAAGATATTAGAGGTTGAGGCTGTTTTCCAAGAGCAAATGGCTGATTATCAGTTGCCTGCGGAGGCTTTGACGGTTAATCCTATTATTCCGTTTTCTCCTTTGCCAGGTGGTGCGTTGACTGCCAATACACAAATGATGCGTGATTATGATATTTTAGATAAGTTTGATGATGTGATTCATGCTATGGAAGAGGTTGTGGCTAAGGGTGGTTTTGGTACTTCGGTTACGCCTGTGTCTCAGTTTTATTTCCAACAGGCATTTAACAATGTGATGTCTGGGCCTTGGGAAAAGATTGCGGACGGTTATGGTAAGATGGTGTTGGGTTATTTTGGTAAAACGCCTGTGGCTCCTGATGCTGAAATTGTAAAGATTTGTGCTGAAAAGATGGGCTTGCAACCCAATACTGAAAAAGTAGTTGATCTGGATGATAAGAACCCTAATTTGGGTATAGAAGCGACGAAAAAGCTATTGACTGAGAACGGTATTACGGATCATTGTGATGAGAATATTTTTATTGCGGCTGCGTGCCAAGAAAAAGGTATCTTGTTCTTGAAAGGTGAGGCTAAGGTCAATGGTGTGCGTAAGGGTGCGAAAAGCGCTCTGGCGGGTAAGGCTGCTGGTTCTGCTGGTAATGATTATACGGTGAATGTCAATGGTAAGTCTTACGGTGTTTCGCTCAGTGGTGATTCTGCTACGGTAAATGGTGTGAGCTATGCTATTGATGTCAAAGAAGGCATTGTTGCTGGTGCGAGTGCTGCAACTACTGGTGGTGCGGTGGAGAGCGTGAAAGCTCCTTTGCCGGCGTTGGTGTTGAAGTTGCCTGTGAATGTGGGTGATAGTGTTGCTAAAGATGATGTTGTGATAATATTAGAAGCTATGAAGATGGAAACGCCTGTGGGTAGTCCACGTGATGGCGTGATCAAGTCTATCTTGGTGAAGCAAGGCGATCAAGTTACGGCAGACCAAGTTCTTGTTGAACTGGCTTAGTGAGGATTTGATATGAATGAAGATATAATGAGATCATTGCAAGAACTGTGGTATTCTACGGGCTTGTATGGCTTTACTTTGGACGACGGCTGGAAAAATGTTGTGATGATATTGATTGGCGTGTTGTTGCTTTATCTGGCTATAAAAAAAGAGTTTGAGCCTTTGTTGCTTGTGCCCATTGGTTTTGGCGCTATTTTGAGTAATATTCCGCTGGCGGGCATAGGTTCGCATGTGTCCTTGGTGGGAAGTTTGGCGGGTGTACCTGCTGATGCTATCTTTCACCTGTCGGGAGTTGCTGGAGGTTTTATTGGCTTTTTCTACGATTTTGGTGTGACGAGTGGTTTGTTTCCTCTGCTGATTTTTATGGGTGTGGGTGCGATGACGGATTTTGGTCCGCTGTTGGCTAATCCCAAGACCTTATTGTTGGGGGCTGCGGCTCAGTTTGGTATTTTCGTGGCTTTGTTGGGAGCGGTGGCTCTAGGACTGTATGTTCCGGGAATTACCTTTAATCTAGCGGATGCGGCGTCTATTGGTATCATAGGTGGGGCGGATGGCCCTACGGCTATTTATGTTGCTAGTCGTTTGTCTAAAGATTTGCTGGGAGCTATTGCGGTAGCGGCGTATTCTTACATGGCTCTTGTGCCTATTATTCAGCCTCCTATTATGAGGGCGTTGACGACAAAAGAAGAACGTACTATTAAAATGAAACAATTACGTCATGTGACCAAAACTGAAAAGATTGTGTTTCCTTTGGTTGTGTTAGTGTTGTGTATTATTTTGTTGCCCAGTGCTACTCCTTTATTGGGTGCGTTGATGTTTGGTAACTTGGTCAAAGAATGTGGTGTGACGGATAGACTTTCTGATACCATGCAAAATGCTCTGATCAATATTGTTACTATTATGTTGGGTTTGGCTGTTGGTTCAAAAATGCAAGGCGACAGTTTCTTGCAGTTGAATACCTTGGGTATTTTACTGTTGGGCTTGGTGGCTTTTTGTATAGGTACGGCTTCTGGTGTGTTATTGGCAAAGTTGATGAACAAATTGTCCAAGACTGCTATTAATCCACTCATTGGTGCGGCGGGTGTTTCGGCTGTTCCTATGGCGGCACGTGTTGTCAACAAGGTGGGTCTTGAAGAGAATCCTAGCAACTATCTATTAATGCATGCTATGGGCCCTAATGTGGCTGGCGTACTCGGTTCGGCTGTGGCTGCGGGTGTACTGCTTGCCTTAGTGCCTGTGCTAATGTAATATTTATATCATGAGGGAAGCTTTGTTGAGAGCATATGTCTGAGACTATTTTGATTAGAATGTATGACCTCAAGAAGAATGGGGCGACGCTGGTACTGGATACCTTGTTGGCCCATTTCCCTTTTGAACGTTACCGTATTTTATTGGTGACGAACTGGATGGATGAGGAGTTTGAACACAAAGCCTATCTGTCGCAAGTGGACTACGGTTATTTCTTTAAACGCCGTGCCACTCATATTGTTGGTAAGCTCTATCAACGCATCATATTAAATTTCTTTCCTTTACCTCTTTACAAGAAAATACTCACAGTTATGAACAAGGGAAAAGGTGTTAAACCTGATCTTGAGATAGCTTTTTCTGAGCATCTTGTCTTTTCTAGTGGCTTCACGAAGAATGGGAAATCGGGTGGTTGGCCCAAAATACTGTGGTTGCACAATGATATCTTTGAACGCTACCGTTTCCCATGGATACGCTTGTGGGGCATGCGTCAATTTGACAAAGTTGTTTGTGTAACAGAAAGTCTGCGCCACAAGATAATATCGCAAAAGGTTATGACAATGGGAGCTCGCTTAGAGTCTCGTTTGCTGACTATTGATAATCCTGTTGATGTTCAACGTGTGCAGACTTTGGCCTTAGAGGAGAGCGAAGGTTTTGTTGCCTCTGGAAATGATTGTCTGAATGTATTTTCTTTAGGGCGATTGAATAAGCAAAAAGGTTTTGATCGCTTGATTGATGCCCATAGTGTTCTGATGAAAGAGGGTGTGAAGCATAGTCTTTACATTGCTGGTGAAGGCCCTGAACGGGACGCTTTAGAACAGCAAATACAAGACTTGGGCGTGACGGAGAGTGTTACATTGTTGGGATTTTTGACGAATCCCTATCCCTTGCTGGCACGTTGTGATGTCTTTGTGTTGAGTTCTCGTTATGAAGGTTATGGCCTTGTGTTGGCTGAAGCGGTGATTCTGAACAGAGTCGTGTTATCCACGGCTGTTGTGGGAGCGAAAGAGAACCTTAACGATGGCGAATACGGTCTGATTGTTGACAACACGGATGATGGCCTGCGTGAAGGTATGACGAAGTTGCTACAAGATAGCGATTTACAGGCACAGTATAAGAATGCCAGTAAAAACGCTAGTGAGAATTATGGTTATCAGTCTTGTTTAAATAGCCTGTTAAAGTTGATAGACGACACTCTCGCTTAAAGCAAGCTGAAGAATCAGATTATTTACATGAGGACTCGAGCTTTATTTGAGTTCGAGTATGACCCATTTTCCTTTGGCGAAATACCAGATCATGGCTATTGCAGATGCCACAAAGACGGCAATTTCCGCATACCAAAGACCCGCTAATCCTGTTGACGTTTTTGTTATCATCCAGTAAGAAGAGGGGATGAGAAAGAGCCACATTCTAATAACAGTAAAGATGAGCACGTCACGTATGGCACCTGCCCCACGTATAGCGCCACCAAGGGTAATGACGAGGGCCAAGCCAGGTTGATTCCACGCCAACAAAGGCACAAGGGGTTTGGCGTAGTTAAAGAGTTCTATGTCTTCTTTGCTGACAAACACAAGGAGCATGGCTTCACCAAAAATGAAGAAAATACCAAGGGCAAACAATCCCCAAATAAAGACGAGAATAAAAGAACACCAGCCGACTTCAAAGGCCGCTTTGACATTTTTATTACCCAGATGATCTCCGAGCATGGCGCCCGTTGCAATTGCCATACCTATAGCGGGCAAGAAGGACAAACTTTCTAGGCTGACTAGAATCCTAAACGCCGCTTCGTCCAAGTTGGTCAACTTTGCGACAAATATACCAAGGAGCAAGAATGTGCTTTGAAAGATGAATTGCTCCAAGGCCCCCAAGGAACTCAATCGAGCGAGGGTTTTGATCTGTTTCCAGTCTATCTTGAACAAATCTTTCAGCTTTAAGAGGAAATCTATGTTGTTATGTATAAAGAAAAAATAGATATAAGTAAGAGCGCTGAGACTACGAGCAATGACTGTTGCTAGAGCTGCCCCTTCAACACCCATTTCGGGAAAGATTCCCCAGCCCGTGATGAGGAGGTAGTTTAGGACAATGTTGACGATGTTAAAGATAAAGGAAAGTATCATGGGAGTTCTTGTCTGTTGAACTCCTCTAAAGGTGGCGGCTCCACAGAAAACAACAAATAGCCCAGGCATAGAAAATGCGAGGACGCCTATGTAGTTGCTGGCAAAGTTTAAGCTACGGGGATCTAATTCGTAGAAGTCAAAGAAGTACGATGAGTATCGATAGAGTGCAAAGGCTGCCAAAGAGCCAAGAATAGTATTGATGACAAGGTTACTGCTGACAACACTTTTGAGCTTAGCATAATTTTTTTCGCCATGGTAACGGGCAATCATGGCGACGGCACCGACATTAAAGGCCGTAAAGATAAAGATAATAAAATAGCTGATCTGGTTGGCAAAACCGACACCACTGAGAGCGTAGATACCGACCAAGCGGCTAATCATCACGGTATCCGAGAGATTAAGCAGAGAGTTGAGCAACATTTCTATGATAACTGGCACCGCTATTGCTAAGAGGTGGGGTGCTTGTTTTAATATGGGTTTTATTGTTCGCATCTTTCCATCATACTGTATCAAAAGTATCGTGACAAGAGCGTATGATTAAATGCCGTATAAAACTATTATAAAACGAGAAGTCTGGCTACTATTGTTATGACGCTGACATTGCTATACAAATAGAGGCGGTGTTTGTTTAATGTGAATTTTATCGCTTGCATATTTTGAGCATACCGTTAAAATTCGTATAGCAAGATTGATTGCAAAGATAGGTAAAACAGACTAATAGATGATTCTCTCGAGGCAGGACATGACGGTATAATGAGCAAAAGACATTCTTTATTACGATTCCCTCTTGCTGTGTCTTTCTCTACACTGACGACCATTGTGCTTTTGGGAGTGCTGGGTTTGCACTACGTCGAGGGTTGGTCGTGGTTTGATAGCATTTATATGGTAATTATTACCTTATCTACGGTGGGCTACGGCGAGGTCTATCCTCTCTCTGATACGGGGCGCCTTTTTATGTCTCTTGTGTTGGTGCTAGGGATATCATCTTCAGCCTTTTTCTTTGGTCTTTTTCTCCAGTATTTTTCTAGCTTCCCCCTCTATTCTCTTTTAAAAGGATATCGTATGAAAAAAAATATTCAAAAACTACACGATCACTGCATCATTTGCGGTTACGGACGCATAGGCAAGGTGGCCTACAACACCCTCATCGCAGACAATATGACGCCTGTTGTGATAGACCCTGCAGAAAGCCATTTGGATGAATTAGAAGAGAACGGAGCCTTGTATATTGTGGGCAATGCCAGTGAAGACAACGTCCTTTTAAGTGCAAATATTATGCACGCGTCTTCTTTGATTGTGGCAATTAGTGATCATACACTCAGTGCCTTTGTTATTTTGAGTGCGAGAAAACTCAACCCCGATCTTTACATCGTCACAAGAGCGGATTCTGAAAATGTCGCCGACAAATTATTGGACATAGGCGCCAATTATGCCTACAACCCTTTTCAGTTTTCTGGACAACGCATAGCCAAAATGGTGATACACCCTAAGCTGAGCGCGTTTATGAACAGCGCCTTTAATGGTAGAAATGATACTGATGGCGTTGTGTTCGAAGAAGTTATTATTAGTAAGAAAAGTTCTCTCGTCGGGATTAAATTATTTGAATCTGATTTGCGCTCACGTTTTAATATTATTATTATTGGCATTGTCCAAGAGTCTGGTAAAATCTTCTATAATCCTGATCCCAGCTATACATTTAAAGCGAATGATAGCCTTGTCATGACGTGTGAAAGAGAGCAATTGAGTGCTTTTAAAAATGCGTATAAGATTGCCTAACCTGTGAAAAAATTCTTTTCTAAGCTGAAATATTGTCGGGTAGCGGCTGTCATTGTCTTTGTTATGTTGTTTTCTTGCGAAAAAGAAGTGACGCTGCCCCTACAAATAGTGACCAGTGTGGCTCCTGTTGCTAGCTTGGTACAATCACTGGGTGGCGAATTTGTTGAGGTCAGCTCTTTGGCAGAAGAGAGCAGTGCGGACAAGCTGACACTGAACTTTCAAGCCTTAAATAATTTAAAGCATGCTGACAAACAAATCTTTATTAATGAGCAAGAAATACAGGCTCTTATGAATATTAATTCTGCTTGGGACAAGAAGATTTTATCCGATAAGAAACTCATTTTACTGAGCGACATGACAGAAAGTGCGTCTTTTATTTACAACATTCAAGGCGGAAGTGAGAGCCGAAAAGACCTGTATGCGTGGTTGTCGCCACAACGGCTCAATAGCATGGCTTTTTCTATTACCAAGATGCTGATAGAAACCGTGCCCGACAATGAAGCGTCTTTTGTGCGTTTCAGTCAAGATTGGAATGTGCAATATGCGGCGTTGTTGCAACGAGTTTTGAGCGAACAAAATGCCCTTAAACTCGTTCTTGCGGATGAGGGAGTGGCTGTATTCAACGAGAATGTGGCGTTCAGTGATCTTGCCGTATTACTGGGAATTTCTATGACTTATGGTTCTGCCAAAGAGCTTGATCGACGCTATCAGTCGACGCTGAAAAACAGTAGTTTTTCCTATGTTTTTACCAACAAGAAACATCCTGCGTTGACTGTCCGTCAATACCAAACCAATGTATGGCAAGCCAATTACTTTGCCTCTATGAATGGTTTTTTGCAGGCCTCCATTGACTACAGACAGAGCCTTCAATAAGTGTAAATGCAAGCACAAGAAACTCAGTTCGTTTCTCGTTATTTTTATCATTTTGAAAGTGGTAGTGAGAATGTGTGGTCTGACTATGTCGCAGAATTTAGCCCCGCAGAAAAATTACGTCTAGCTCAACTCTCGAGTGTAAAACGCACACAGTTTATTCGTTTACATACGGGTTTGCACTGGTTGTTAGACACTGTCTTTAAACTGACAATGAGCGAACGACAAAGTATTATTTGTAGCATCAATGGCAAGTGGCACTTGCCTTTGTCATTGGTACGAGAGCAAAGAGAGAGCAGTGCATCATCTTCGCTTTTCTTTAGCTTATCCCACTGTAAAAATTGTTTTGTTTTTGCCTTTGCAGCCTTTCCTTTAGGCGTCGATATAGAAAAGGAACGCTATGATTTTGATGCTTTAGGATTAAGTCAAAAGTTCTTACATCCTCAAGAATATCAATTTATTGCAGAGCAAGATGAGAAAGGGCAATATCTGCACTTTTTAATGTTGTGGACTCTGAAAGAAAGTTATATTAAACAGCAGGGTGGACGCATTGAATTGCTGTTAAAACACCTTGATTTCTCTGTGCTACAGCATAATGATGTCCTTGAACGCAAACGGCATACGCTTAAACTCGCAGTCCTAGGCAACACCTTTTTGCTCGATTGGTTGTGCATCAATGACAGCCCTTACCTTGCGACAATAAGTATGAGTCAACAGCACGGTCTTATCTCTTGTAAGGATTTCTTGATTTCACCGCAGGCAACACTAGAAGAAATCAACACGCTTTGAGATCATGACATTGTAGTGGACTCTGTTTTTCCGCCTTAGACGACTCTGGCGATAACAAGTATTCTAACCTCTGAAGCGCCATTTTCTTGCAAGACACGTCCACAAATTTGAGCGGTGGCACCCGTGGTCATTACGTCGTCAATGAAAAGGCAGGGTCGTCCTTTAATCTGTTTGTTGTAGTGCGACCGAAAGGTGATATTTCCCTGTAAATGCTTGAGTCTGTCCTCTTTGTGCAGTGACTTTTGCGGAATAGTATCCAGTCGTTTGAGGCACGGCAGTACATAAGGCGCTAATTGTTTGTCTTTTTTGAGCATGGTGAAAATTTCTTCCAGCTGATCCCACTTTTTTTTCTTTCGCTTGGGAGCTGCAACCAGATAATAGCCTTGATAATATAGTCTGTAAATACGTTTTAATTCTGCTGTAAACCAACATTTTAGCTCAACTGTTTTCTTGAACTTAAACTGATAAATGAGTTCTTTAAGATCTCCCTGATAATAATAGATGGCCTGAGCAGGGTAGCAAGGCGGTGTTTCTTGGCACTGATAACAAATTGCATCTTCGTATAGTATGGGTTTGCTGCACAGCTGGCAGGAAGGGGTATTTTGCGTGTGCGGTAAATTCAATTGACACGACTCGCAAACAGGCTCTGCGTTCTCTTGGTAGCGACCACAGATATAGCAATAAATATCGTAGCTAAAAAAGAAACTGAGTGCATTCGCCCATATTTTTTTCACTGTCATCGTTCTTGTATAACAGTGTTTATAGGCTGTCGCTTGCGAAAGAGTACAGGTTTTATTTTGTTATGAAATTTTCTCTAGGAATGAAAGGAAGGGTTCATAGGCTCTGTCGCCATAACCGCCCGCCATGAGCCATGTGTGAGCGACATTTTTATGATTAAGATAATTGTAGAGCCATAGATTTTTTTCATCTGATTGCGCCAAACTCAGTTGAATTTCCGCACTAGAAAGAAGTTCATCGTGTTCATAGGTATCGCTGCCGCAGACGACAATCACGAGATCTGGTTCACTCATTTTTTCTAGTTGCTGAATGCCCTGTTGCAGGCGAGCAAGATAGTGCTCATCTTCGCCCTTGCCCATGAAAATATCGACATCGCTCGGTATTCTGTAACACGGCAATGAACCATCGCCAAGCGTTGACGGCAAGTCTTGAGGCCATCCGTCTTTGGTGTGTATGCTGAGTGTTTTGACGCTATCGTCACCTGCAAAAATGGAGGCCGTGCCGTCGCCTCTGTGTGCGTCTGTATCTATCACCCATACGTTTTGCACGAGGGAATTGGCTTGCAGCCGCTTAATATTGACGGCGATATCATTGATGGGACAAAAGCCATGAATGTAATCACGATGAGCGTGGTGCATGCCTCCGCCCAAATAAAAAGACGGCTTATTGTTGGCGAGGGCTAAGGTCATTGCTGCATAGCCACAACTGATGTGTTGCTTGAGCGGTATGGCAATTTCACCCAAAGGCTTTGTTGCTATGCTCGGATCATATCTGTGGTAAGAGCCGTCTTCTTTGATCAGCTGATAGGTTTGGAGAAAATGCGCCTCTTTTTCTAGCCAGAAATTATTGGTGATTTCGGCAGAGTGCACACGGGCAAGGTCTTGCTGTGTCGTCTGATATTGCTCTTGTTGCGAAAAGTTGTCCGCAACAAGAGTGAGGTGAGGATGATTTTTGCCCTGCAACCCAGACCAGATGAGCTGGGCGGTTTCTCTGAGAGGAATGAGTATGCCGTAGTCGAGGTGCTTGAGGTTTACACTTGTATCATGTAATACTTGCATGGCTTTTTGTCTATTGCTCTTCGGGAAGAAGGTTGAGCTGTATTAAACGTGAGGTATCAAAATACTGTTGAGATATTCTAATAATATCTTTTTCATCAAGAGAATTAATCAGTTCTTCACGGTTTAACAAAGTTCCTAATTCTAGCTCATTTCTTGCTTCATAGCTGAGATTTTGTATCCAGTAGCTATTCTTTTTGAGATTTTCTTCCCAAGATTTGATGCGTTGTTTCTTAAGATCGTTGAGCAAACGTTGATATAATTCGCCTTCTGTTCCTGACTGAAATTGATTCTGTATCACATCAATAATGGCTTGTTCCAGCTCATCCAGTTTGTTTGGATCGGTGGAGAATTGTATGATCATTGCGTATTCTTCAGAAGGGTAACGACTCAATTGAGGGCTAATAGAAATGTTGTAAGTACCGCTAAGATTTTCCCGAATTTCTTCACGCAAACGTGTGTTCATCATAGAACTGACGGCGCTCACTTTGTAGCGTTCTTCGTCGGACCATGTCCAATTTCCTGTAAAAACCATGGTGGCTTGAGCTTTGGGAGCGAGGCCTTTATTGATCTGAGCTTTCTCACTTTTCTGTGTGTAGTGCAGGCCTGAATCTTGCCACGTTATTTTTTTTCCCGTGGGGAGGTTGGCAACGTAAAGAGCGAGCATGGGTTCTAATTCTTCGGGTGTGAGCGAGCCAACAACAACGAAAGTCATGCCTTCAGCACTGGCAAGGTTGCTCTTTAAGAAAGTGTTGGCGGCAAGGCGATTTCCTTCACCAAGTCTGGCAAGATCCAGCGGAAGTGAACGAGGATGAGCGTCATAAAGGACGTCGCTAATCAGTTTCTGATAGGCAAAGTTGGGTGTGCTTGTGACATTGGCGAGGCTCCCCGCTACTTGGTCTGCATAGCGTTTCCAGCCACTCTGAGTGATGTGCGAAGCGGTAAAATACAGATAGAGTCTTTGCCACATGATCTCAAAATCTTTTTTGACAGCATAGCCCGAGAAATTACGTTGCGTGTCTGCAAAGTTGAGCCCCAAGTTTACTTCTTTGTCACTCAAATAATTGGACCACTGGTTGGGCGAATACGGGCCGAGGCCACTTTCATTGAGGGCGCCAAGGCTCAATAATGCCGAGATATAATTGTCATTTGATGCAAGGGAATTTCCGCCTTGACCTTGAGCAAACATGAGTATTTCATTGTTCTTAAAATCTGTGGGTTTGAGAAGGACGGTGATATTATTTTGCAGTTTATAGGTGAACACGCCCGTCGCTTCATCTTTGGTGGGACTGGGAATTTCTTGCGCCGTGAGTGTACTTTTATCGAGCAGTTCTGTAATAGTGTCATCGCTTTGATAAGGCTCCACTTTGAGTGTATCCACTGCGGCTAATTGCTGTTGCAACTGAGTTTCTAGCACAGATTTTTCTTCAAGAAGAGTAGGCGACATGGTTAAAACAACATAGTTTTCAGGCTTCAGATAATTGGCGATTTCCTTATTGATATCTTCGGGCGTAATCTTCGCCAAAAGTTCTTCTGTAAGAGTCAATTCGTCTTGTGGCGTGAGATAAAGCGTCTGGTTGAGGAAGTTTTCTTGATATTGCTGCGCAAGATTAGGCGACTGTCGTTTATCGGCTTCTTTGACCGCATTTTCCTTGTGAGTGAGGAGGCTTTTTTTCTCACGCTCCAGCTCTTCATTGCTGATGCCATAAACATTTGCCTGTTGAACAACGGCAAGCATTTCTTTAAAGGCCGCAGGAATATCCTCTTGCTTAGAAAAACCTTCGAGCGTCGTAAAAGAAACATTGCCACCCAGCTCGGTATTATACCAACTGGCACCCAATAATTTGAGCTCTTGGTTTTCTATGGTATGCTGTATGCGTTGGTTGATGATGGCGTAACCTAGCCCTTTCGTCAGCGCTTTTTGATATTCTGTGGCGTTCTGCACTTTGAGCTTTTCTGTTTGCTGAAATAAATAAAACGCTACGCTCGAAGTTTCGGGGTCTGACTGAAGAGAATAAATTGTTTTCGCATGTTCGTCTATGTCGTAAGTAGGCTTGATGCGCGCGAATTTTGCCGATTCTTGCGAGCTAAAAATCTCTTTTATGTTGTTTTCAATATCCGTGGCATCAAAATCGCCGACGGCAACAATGGCCATTTGGCTGGGGATGTACCAGTCTTTATAGTATTGAATGAACCGTTCTCGGGGCGCATTTTCTATGATGTCGACCTTGCCTATGGGAAGTCTGTTGGCATACTGCGAATTATTGAGTATGTCTTTGTAGCCATCGTCCAGCATACGAGCAACGGCACCACGGCGTCTGCGCCATTCTTCGACGATAACACCACGCTCTTTGTCCAACTCATCTTGCTCAAAACTGATGTGAAAAGCCCACTGATTCAAGACATCTATTGCGGTGCGCAATTCTTCGGGAGTATTGCTGACTTCTAGCATATAAACGGTTTCGTCAAAACTGGTATAGGCGTTAATTTCGGGGCCAAACTTGATGCCCAAAGATTCAAGATAAAGGACCAAGTCGTTTTTGGGGTATTTTTCTGTACCGTTAAAAGCCATGTGTTCAATGAAATGCGCCAGACCCTGTTGGTCGTCGTCTTCCAAAACCGACCCCGCTTTTACTATCAAACGCAAGGAAGCGCGTTCGTTGGGTTCTTTATTTTCCTTGATATAATAGCTCAAGCCATTTTCCAAGGTACCGGTGATAACGCTGGTATCATTGGCTATCGTTTGTCCGACGAGAGTGTTCGCCGCAAAAAACAGTAGGAAGGAGAGAAAGAAAGAAGAAAGTGCAAGGGTTTTGCGCTTGAATGAATTTTGCATGGTTTGTTTACCTCTATAAATAAATTAGTGTTACGACATATAATGTAAAGGGCTTACACTAAATGTCTATATTTTTCTTCGTTAAAGCCAATAATCCATTGATTATCATCGCATTGTAAGAGTGGGCGTTTCAAAATCGACTGATTTTGATGAATAAGTTTTATTTTGCCCTCTAAGCTTTCTGCCTTGAGTTTGTCTGCGTCGCTTAACTGTCTGTAGGTGGTACTTTTTTGGTTGAAAACAACATCTATGCCCAGTTGCTCGATCAGAAATGTCAGCCAAGAGTCGTCTTTGTCTATTGTTTTGTAATCGATGAATTGAAAATCTATGTCCTGTTGTTCAAGGCTTTTTCTTGCTTTGCGCACGGCATCGCAATTTTTAATTCCATAAAGAGTCACTGGCTTTCTCCTCTTTCATTTTTTCTATCAGTTGTGATTTCGTTTCCTTGAGATGCTTGGACAAAGAAACTTGATATCGGTGCGGATTGATGAGGCGTTTATATTCGCTGGGCAAAGAGTTGACCTGAGCAAGGCAATGCGCACGGATGTCGTCTAAACTGCGTGGCGGTGACACCCTTTTTCCTTGTTGGAGTACGGGCTGCAACAACTCTTTAAAAGAGCTGTATTGAGCGGGTTTGAGCGTCATACTGCTGTGTTCGTATGCCAGATGACAACATTTTATCGCCTGTCCCGAAGTAATTATTTCATCTTTTTGAAATAATACATCTGCGATAGGCGTCTTGTTTTCGTCGAAAAATCGCAAGGTTTTCTTGGCGGAAGGGGTGGTGATCTTTTCTGGCGAGCTGGACAATTTCATCACGCCTTGAGAATTCAACTCGACAATTTTATAAATGCCGTTAAAAGATGAAACCGCACCGCCTGTGCTGAGATGCGTTCCCACACCGTAGCCATCAATAGGACTATTTCTATTTTCCAGCTGTTCAATAATGTATTCGTCCAAATCGTTGGTGACAAAAATACCTGCCGACTGGCAACCGTGAGCGTCTAGCTTTTGGCGCACTTTTTTAGAGAGATATTCTAGATCACCGCTGTCTATGCGTACGGCAAAACTATTCCCTGCAGCCAACAATTTTTTGCCGACGGCGATGGCGTTTGTGATACCACTTCCCAGAGTGTCATAGGTGTCAATCAAGAATATGGGGCGTTGCGGATAGATTTCAGCGAACATCTCAAAGGCCTTTCTTTCGTCATCGAAAGCCATGATCCAAGCGTGTGCCATCGTGCCACTGACTTGAATCCCCAGCTCTTTGGCTGCCTCTACAAAAGACGTGCCGTTGGTTCCGCCAATATAAGCTCCACGGCTAGCGCTCATGGCACCATCTATTCCTTGGGCTCTGCGAAAGCCAAACTCAAAAAATGACTTTTCGCCAATAATGTTTTTGATACGAGCGGACTTGGTGGCAATGAGAGACTGAAAATTAATGGTATTTAAGATGATGCCTTCGAGCAAAATACACTCGAGCAATTTTCCCGACACTTGAATAATAGGCACGTTGGGGAAAATGAGATCGCCTTCGGTTTGGGCTAACAGTTCGCCACTAAATTGAAATTCTGCAAGGAAATCAAAAAAACTGCTATCAAAAAGATCGAGGCTTTGCAGATAATTTATGTCGTCAGTATCATAACGAAAATCGTTGATTTCTTGCAGCAGCGTTTCCAGCCCTGCAAAAATACTAAATCCGCCGTGATAAGGCTGAGAACGAAAGAACATTTCAAAAGTGACTGTGGGGTTATATTGCTTGAGAAAAAAACCATGAGCCATGGTGAGATTATATAAATCTAGTTTGAGTCCACTGGTATTATTCATGAAGATAATTGATAAGCGTTTGTATGCGGTATCCAGCGAGTTTTTCTTGATATTTCAAGGCTGGTAAACCGACGACACCCATAATTTCTTCTATGTGAGCACCCTGCCTTTTCAGCAAGGAAATCGTCGCTTCTATTGTTCCGCCTGTTGCTATCAAGTCGTCGATAATTAAGATATTGTCCTGAGAGTCTACATCAGAAATTTGTATTTCCATTTCGGCAATATCGTATTCCAAGGCATATTTTTCACTAATAGTCTTGCCTGGTAATTTTCCCGCTTTTCTCACCATCACTAAAGGGAGATTGAGTTTGACGGCGAGGGGCGCTGCAAAGAGGAATCCTCTCGATTCAAGAGCGGCAATCTTGTTGATATTGAGCTTAGCGCAGCGACGAGCCATTTCGTCAATACACCAAGCAAAGGCGACAGGATTTAATAAGATAGATGTAATATCGTAGTAAAGAATGCCCGGTACAGGAAAATCTTTTACTTTGCGAATGGCGTCGTCTAGGTTGAAATCTGTGGGCATAAGTGATCCTTTACGATTATTTTTGTAGAAAGCAACGTGGTTATTCTACCCATATTATACGATGAATGCAATGATAATAGTTGAATCTGCAAGATTAATGTCTTTTTAATTTTTCCTTCACTTTTTTATAGTAAAAACGTTGAGAGATAATACGGTCTTGCAAACTCAATACGACATAGATACCATAACAAGTATGGAAGAATTTCAATTTAAAGTGGTCTCTCCTTTTGAGCCGGCAGGTGATCAAGTACACGCTATAGCCGAGCTGAGTAAGGGGTTTTTACAGGGTGCGACACGGCAGACATTGCTGGGTGTGACGGGTTCGGGGAAAACCTATACCATGGCGAAAGTGATAGAGAAAATACAAAAGCCGACGCTGGTTTTGTCACATAATAAAACCTTGGCGGCGCAACTTTATCGAGAGTTCAAAGACTTTTTTCCCCACAATGCCGTCGAATATTTCGTTTCATATTATGATTATTATCAGCCCGAGGCCTATGTTGCGTCTCGTGATTTGTACATAGAAAAAGATGCGAGCATTAACGCTGAAATTGAACGCATGCGTCTGGCTGCAACGACGGCGTTAATGGAAAGGGGCGATGTGATTATTATCGCTACCGTGTCGGCTATTTACGGTCTCGGTAACCCCGAAAGCTACAAGAAGAAATTGTTACGCATTAAACGAGGCGCGGAATATGATTTGTCGCAGTTGTCACGTGACCTTATCAATAGGCAATACGAGCGCAATGACATGATACTTGATTCTGGCTATTTTCGTGTAAAAGGTGATGTGATAGAAGTTTTTCCACCTTATAGAGAGCATGCCTATCGTATTTTATTTGACTGGGATGAAGTGGTCAAAATTCAAAAATTTAATCCCATTAGCTTGGAAGTATTGAGCGATTTGGATCAAATTACAATTTTCCCAGCCACTCATTTTATCGTTGACGAAAGTCAGTTAAAAAATGCGATTAAATCTATACAAGAAGAATTGGAAGAACGCTGTGAATTTTTTATACAGCAGGACGAATTGGTCAAAGCTCAGCGATTGCGCAGTCGTACCGAATATGATTTGGAAATGCTCGGCGAAAGAGGGACGTGCAAAGGCGTTGAAAATTACAGTCGGCCTTTGAACAACAGCAAAGAAGGCGAAAGACCTGGCGTTTTGCTCGATTATTTCCAAGAAGATTTTTTGACGATAGTGGATGAGTCGCATGTGACGCTCGGTCAAATTAATGGCATGTTTAATGGTGACAGGGCCAGAAAGCAAAATTTGGTCGACCACGGTTTCCGTTTGGTGAGCGCCCTTGATAATAGGCCGCTTTATTATGCCGAATTTGAGAAGCTGGCAGAGCAAATGCTTTATGTGAGTGCGACCCCTCGAGAAGCTGAAATGGAGAAGTCGTCACAGGTCGTGGAGCAATTAATTAGGCCCACGGGTTTACTTGATCCTGCCATCAGTGTTTATCCCACAGAAGGTCAGATAGAGGTTCTTTTTGGCGAAATTCATAAGACTCTAAAGGCCGGTTTTCGTGTTTTGATTACGACTTTGACCAAGAAAATGGCAGAAAGCTTTACCGACTTTTTACTCAAAAATAATATTGCCACACGCTATCTGCATTCAGAAATAGAAACAATAGAAAGAGTGGAGATTATCAATCAATTACGCGCAGGTGAGATTGATGTTATTGTGGGAATTAATTTGCTCAGAGAAGGTTTGGACATGCCCGAAGTTGCCTTGGTTGCGATTATGGATGCCGACAAAATAGGGTTTTTGCGTTCAAAAACTTCGTTGATTCAGATTATAGGGCGTGCGGCACGTAACAGTGAAGGGCGTGTGATCATGTTTGCCGACACTCATTCATCGGCCATGATTGAGGCTATTGACGAAAATAATCGTCGTCGCACCATACAGCAAGAATTTAATGCCAAACACAACATTACGCCTCAAACGGTTGTCAAAGATGTCAAGACAATGTTGACTCGTACAGAAGAGTCCGATAAGACGCATGAGAATATGGATGTCGAGCAAATTGAAAGTCAGTATAATCTGCTCGATTTAGGGCAACGCCAGCAATTGATTGCGGTACTGGAAAAAGAAATGAAGCAGAAAGCGCACGACTTTGAATTTGAGCAAGCAGCAATCCTTCATAAAAAAATCAAGTCTTTGAGGAAAGAAAAGTAGCTTTTTTATTTGGTTTTTTGTAGCCTCAAAAGCTTGACATTTTTTTTAGTTCCCGATATAGGCACTACCTGTACGCCATGATAGTACTAAATTATAAAAAAGACACTATAGATAGTTGCATCATTTTCTCTTTTTTTTATAGTGTTATAAACAATGAAGGAAGATGAAGAACAGTAGCTTATCAGCAATAAGCGATTTAAAATTGAATATATCTTGGGAGTTTTTTGTGTATGAATTGGGATGACGTATTAGTTGGAAAACGTGACAACCAGCAACAAAAATTTGATTTAAAGAGGATACGTCAGGCACTTGATCTTGCGTATAAAGCGGTCAGCACTCAAAACTTATCATTGCCAGCAATAGATTTGGATTTGATACATGCAAATGTGTTAGCAAAAGTGGAAGCTTATTTGAGCGAATTAGACTCTGTCAAAATAATTACAATAGAACAAATTCAAGATTTTGTTGAAGAAGTTCTTGTTGAAAATGGGCAATATGTCTTTGCCAAAGCGTATATTTTATACAGAGAAAATCGCAAACACTTGAGAACGCAAGTCAAAGAACAGCAGCTTTACGACAAAATTCTCGAAGTCGAAACAGACTCGGGTTCTTTTGTGAGCTTTGATATTTACAAAATCATCAAACAGCTCGAAACTCTGAGCCGAGATCTCAGCGGCATTCAGTTAAAAATGATACTCAGAGAATTGTCTAAGAATATTTTCAGTGGCATAAAATTGTCAGAATTACAAGAAGCCATTATTTTATCAACAGCATGCTTCATAGAAAAAGATCCAGATTACGATGTTTTGGCGAGTCGCCTCGTTGTTCAAAGTGTCAAAAAACAAGTGAAAACAAATCTGAAAATGTCTTCTGGTAATTCTCGTGTTGAAATATTCAAGGCGGGTATAGAAGAGGGCGTGAGCCATGATTATTATGACAAACGCTTGATTGATTTTGATTTAGACAAGCTAGGCAATGAATTAGTTGAAAGTCGTGATGATTTGTTGCAATTTTTGGGCAGTCAAACCCTCAAAGACAGATATTTATTACGTTTGCAAAATGGCAATGTTATAGAAACACCGCAGACTTTTTGGATGCGTGTGGCAATGGGTATTGCGATAGATGAGCAAGCTGGCACAGAAAAAGCGATAGAGTTTTATCATCTCATTTCGCAATTATACTTTGTGCCGTCCACGCCTACATTATTTCATGCGGGTACTCCTCGGGCCCAGCTCAGCTCCTGTTATCTCAACTTTGTCGACGACGATTTAAAGCATATTTTCAAGGCTATTGGAGACAACGCTCAGATGTCAAAATGGTCTGGCGGTGTTGGTACGGATTGGACTTCTGTGCGAGCGACTGGCTCTTTTATTCATACCACAAAAGTGGACAGTCAGGGCGTTGTTCCTTTCTTGAAAGTAGCGAATGACGCAACCGTGGCTATTAACAGAAGTGGTCGCCGTCGTGGAGCCGTTGCCGCTTATTTGGAAACGTGGCATTTGGACATAGAAGACTTCCTTGATTTGAGAAGAAATACAGGCGACGAAAGACGACGAACACACGACATGGAAACCGTAAACTGGATTCCCGATCTTTTTATGAAAAGAGTCGAGCGTGATGAAGAATGGACTCTGTTCTCTCCCAGCGACGTTCCCGATTTGCACGAAACTTTCGGTAAAGACTTTGAGCAACGCTATTTGAACTATGAACGCCAAGTAGACGAAGGGCATTTGCTTTGCTTTAAAAAGGTCAGTGCGTCGCAACTGTGGAAGAAGATGCTGACACGTTTATTTGAAACAGGGCATCCATGGATCACCTTTAAAGATCCTTGTAATGTTAGATCACCTCAAGATCACGTGGGTGTTATTCACAACTCAAATCTTTGTACAGAAATTACGCTGAACAACTCTATAGAAGAAACAGCGGTTTGTAATCTTGGTTCTATCAACCTGTCTCGCCATATCAAAGATGGTCGCTTGGATGTTGAGCAATTGGAAAGAAGTGTTACCACGGCGGTACGTATGCTGGATAACGTGATAGACATCAACTTTTATCCCACGCCAGAAGCCAAGACAGCCAACACACGACATAGACCTATTGGTTTAGGAATGATGGGCGTGCAGGATTATTTTTACAAGATAGACCTCGCCATTGATTCTAGCAAAGCTCTGACAGAAATGGACGTGATCACAGAATATTATTCTTACTTTGCCATTAAGGCATCGCATAAATTGGCTGTTGAGCGTGGAGCTTATTCTAGCTTTAAAGGCTCAAAATGGGACAGAGGTATTTTCCCCTTTGATACCATAGCCTTGCTCGAAGAAGAGCGTGGCGAAGCCATAGATGTTGATAGAAATAGCCGTTTAGATTGGGATAGTTTGAAGCAACTTGTCGCACAAGACGGCATGCGTAATTCTAATACCATGGCGATTGCACCGACAGCGACCATTTCTAATATTGCTGGCTGCCTGCCTTGCATAGAGCCTATCTATAAAAATATTTATGTGAAAGCGAATATGAGTGGCGAGTTTACCGTCGTCAACCAAGCTCTTGTCAAAGACCTTAAGGCTATCGATCTGTGGGATGAGCAGATGCTCGAAAGAATTAAGCATGCAGACGGTTCTATACAGCACCTCGAAGTAATTCCTAGTCACATTAGAGAAAAGTACAAAGAAGTCTTTGAGATCGATGCGATAGATTTAATGAGACTCTCAGCCATGAGGGGGAAATGGATAGATCAGAGCCAATCTCACAATATCTTCTTGCGTGGAACTTCGGGACGTAAGATACATGAAACCTATATGGCATCATGGAAAATGGGCTTGAAAACAACTTATTACCTGCGTAGTCTTGCGGCAAGTCAGATAGAAAAAGTGACTGTTGATAGAAAAAAATATGGTGCGACTCAGAAAAGAACAGTGTCTGCTCCTGTGGCTTCACCAGCTCCTATCGATGAGACCAAGGCGTCAGCTAGTGTTCCTGCTCCTTCTGTCCCTGTGGTGAAAGAAGAGGTGAACACAAAGAATACGCCTGTGGAAAATAGTCGTAGCAATGACTTTTTTAGTGCAGATGTTATTGAATCTGAAAATGCCATTGCTTCAGCGTGTTCCATCATGGATCCTGACTGCGAGTCTTGCCAGTAAAACACATCTCCTGTGCCTATAAACTAGGCATGGGATTGGTGGGGAGTTATAGCTAACGAATGTTGGTGCAGAGTATAATTTTATTACGAAAATGTCTAGACTATGACAATACGGTTGATATAGACTAACTATCTTAAAACTGAAAATCGTTGCGTGATAGAGGTGCGCCAGTGTAAATACCAGGACTGAGGTAGTCGAGGATTTGGCCTTCTATCAAAAATTGCACGCCTTGAACTTCTTCAAATTCTGTCATGGTATAGACAATCTGAGCCAACTGAGCAGCCATACCTTCCGCACCTAATTCATTAAATTGAAAGCTATCATTCATATCTAAATAAACGATGCCATCACGGAAATCAAAATGAAGTAGACTGGAATTTGCTGGAATAAGAGATTGCAGGCTGTCCTGATTAAGGGCAGTGGTGGACGGGTTAAATAAAGCCAAAAGAGTCGCTTGCATGTCGCTATCATTGGTTGGCAATACCTGTTGTTTTTCGCTTAAGCGAACTTCGCCCGCATCGTTAAGAGCGATATAGTACACTGTTCGAGTCTGAAAATCAGATCCTGTTGTATCTACATTTCTGGAAGGAAAGGACTCGTTGAGGGAATCGTTTTTATTTCCTTCAGGAAAGATGGGGCTCGCTTTAGATTCTACGAAAGATGGGGAAACAAGGCGAGATGTCGCTTGAGATCCCGTTGTTTCGTCATTGACACCTCTTGTGATAAAAAGGAGCTTAGAAAAAGTTCCCCTTTCTGTAATTTGCATGATGCCTAAAATAGACAAAACAGCCAATGCCCCCCACATCGCATAGCGAAATTTTTCTTTTAGGGGGATGCGCTGTTTTTTCTGTTCAGATGACATGAATAAATCAGAAATTGATTTAACGAAGTGTTTTGTTATTTATCGGAAATCGGAAGGACGTCGTTCAGAACGATCGCACTTGCTACAATAGCAATAATGTTGCATTTTACCTTTCGCAAAACGAGAATTCATTTGTAATTCTGATCCACAAACAGGACAATTAAATTTATGTGTACCCGAACCAACACGAGCATTTTTACTGACAGCCATTTATTTCTCCTCAGTGATATTATAATTAGTATAGAAGCGACTGACGGGAATCGAACCCGTGTCATCAGCTTGGAAGGCTGAGGTAATAGCCGTTATACAACAGTCGCATGATCTTAGATGATATAGATAAAAAATGTTTTTGTCAACTCTAAAATTATATTATATTCACAAAAAAATAGCTTTATATAATGTTTTAAGATATAGAATTTTTTGCAAATTTGTTTAGGATAAAAAGAAAATAAATAATTTCTGAAAAAAATTAGGAGTACATTTGATGTCAACAGAAAAATTATCCGATAACCTACGTGTTCTTTCTGCGGCCATGGTCGAGAAAGCAAAGTCTGGCCATCCTGGTGGAGCTATGGGAGGTGCCGATTTTGTATCCGTGCTTTTTGCCAAACATCTTAGATTTGATCCAGAAAATCCACAATGGGTAAATAGGGACAGATTTTTCCTCGATCCAGGTCATATGTCACCTATGTTGTATAGCATTTTGGCAGCCTACGATTTATTTACTCTTAACGAACTGCAACAATTTCGCCAGTGGGATAGCGTAACCCCTGGTCATCCTGAACGCAACATCGCTCGTGGTATAGAAAATACGTCTGGACCGCTTGGACAAGGGCATAGCATGGCTGTTGGTGCCGCTATTGCGGAAAAGTTTTTGGCTGAACGTTTTGGTTCATGGATGGAGCATAAAATTTATGCGTTTATTTCCGATGGCGGTGTCCAAGAAGAAATTTCTCAAGGAGCTGGACGCATTGCCGGTAATTTAGGCTTAGACAATTTGATTTTATTCTTTGATTCCAATGATGTCCAATTATCGACAAAGACAGACGCTGTTACCATAGAAGATACAGCTGCAAAGTACAAAGCTTGGGGCTGGCACGTCATAGATATTGACGGGAATGATCACGTAGCCATAGACAAGGCATTGACGGCCGCCAAACAAATTAAAGGGCAACCGACCCTTATTATCGGTAAAACGATTATGGGAAAAGGTGCCGTTGACGCAGACAAAAAATCCTTTGAAGGACAAGTTTCTACGCACGGTCAACCTCTTTCTAAGAGTGGCGCATCTTTTGAATATACAATAGAAAATCTCGGTGGAAATGCTCAACAGCCTTTTGTTATTTTTGATGAAGTGAAATCTTTTATTGCTGCAAATAAGCAAGAAAAAACACGAGAAGTCAAAGAAAGAATGGCAGAGGAAAAAGAGTGGCGAAAAAACAATAAGGACGCCGCCCAACAGTGGGACAATTTTCAAACAAGAAAATTAGCCGATATCGATTATACACAGATTGAAGTTGCGGCGAATACAGCTACACGTAATAGTGCGGGTAGTGTTCTTGCAAGCTTGGGCGAACATATTCCTAACCTTGTCGTGGCGTCTGCAGATTTGGCAAACAGTGATAAAACAGATAGTTTTCTTAAAACAACGCACGCCTTTAAAAAGGGCGATTTTAGCGGTAAATTCTTACAAGCGGGCGTCTCTGAACTGAGCATGGGCGCTATCATGTTGGGAATGAGTTTGCACGGCGGTGTCATACCGGCTTGCGGAACATTTTTTGTTTTCTCTGACTACATGAAGCCCGTTGCTCGTCTCGCCGCACTCATGGAAATGCCCATTATTTTCATCTGGACGCATGACGCCTTTAGAGTGGGTGAAGATGGACCTACGCATCAACCTGTTGAGCAAGAAGCGCAAATTAGATTGATGGAAAAACTACAGAATCACAGCAAAAAAAATAGCATGCTTGTTCTACGTCCTGCCGATGGTTTTGAATCTGTAGCAGCATGGAAAATGGCTGTTGAAAATGCGAATTCTCCTACGGCACTCATTTTGTCACGGCAAAATGTCACCGATTTGGCTGATCGCAGTATTGAACAACAATTAGATGCCACCGCAAAAGGCGCCTATGTAGTGAAAGATTGTGCTGGCACACCCGATGTTATTTTTGTTGCCAACGGTTCAGAAGTATCAACGATGTATGCAGGAATGAAATTGTTTGAACAAGAAACAGGTAAAAAAGTGCGTTTGGTTTCGGCTATTTCAGAAGGACTCTTCCGCTCACAATCTAAAGATTATCAAGAAAAAACATTGCCTGTGAGTGTGCCTAAGTTAGGCTTGACGGCGGGCTTATCGGTGACACTAGAAGGTCTAGTTGGTCACAATGGTTTTGTCATTGGCATGAACTCTTTTGGTTTTTCTGCACCTGCGGACGTACTCGATGAAAAATTAGGTTATACCGCCGAAAATGTTTGCGCCAATGCGAAGAAATTACTAGGATAAATAAAATAAAGCCATACCAGAATAGGAAAATGGGGAATAGGAAAGATAGTGGAAAAAGAAACCTTGAGTGCTGAAGATAAATTGTATAGACAACGCCATTCGCTTGCGCACGTGTTAGCGGCTGCCGTTCAAAGAGAATATCCGGAGGCTAAGTTTGGTATAGGGCCACCTATAAAGGACGGCTTTTACTATGATTTTGATTTGCCCGAATCCATCACCATTGAGAAATTGGCTGAAATTGAGAAAATTGTACAGCAAATATTGAGCGAAGATCACGAATTCGTTTTGAGTGAAATGAGCCGTGAAGAAGCTTTAGAGCGATTTGCCGATCAGCCTTACAAGATTGAACTCATAGAAAATTTGCCCGCCGATGAGAAGATTACAGGCTATCAGGTCGAAGAATTTTTCGATTTATGCCGTGGCCCTCACGTTGAGAATACAAAAGAGATACGCAAAGCGGGTTTGAAGCTTTTGCATGTAGCGGGTGCTTATTGGCGTGGTGACGAAAAAAGACCGATGTTACAACGTATTTATGCGGCAGCTTTTTCCAATCCCAAAGAATTACGTACCCATTTGAATAAATTGGCTGAAGCTGAAAAGCGTGATCACAGAAAAGTGGGTCGGGCTCTCGATTTGTTTAGTACGCACGAAGAAGCCGGTAGCGGTTTGATTTACTGGCATCCTAAAGGCGCTCGTGTTCGTGTCGCCATAGAAGATTTTTGGCGTGAAGAGCATTTTAACAATGGTTATGATTTATTATTTACTCCTCACATAGGCAAGTCATGGCTGTGGGAAACATCGGGTCACCTTGATTTTTACAAAGAAGGGATGTTTTCACCCATGGAAATTGATGGGGCGGAATATTACGCCAAGCCCATGAATTGTCCTTTTCATATTCTTATTTACAAAGACACCAAACGCTCTTATCGTGAACACCCTTTGCGCTGGGCAGAATTGGGTACGGTCTATCGCTATGAAAGGTCGGGAACACTGCACGGCATGATGCGTGTGCGTGGTTTTACGCAAGATGATGCGCATATTTTCTGTACGCATGAACAGGTCGAAGACGAAATCAAAGAAGTGTTGCGATTTTCACTGCATATTTTGGCGTCGCTTGGGTTTAACGATTATCAGATTTGTGTTTCGACACGACCAGAAAAATCAGTGGGCGACCACAAAACATGGGATTTGACCACGCAATCTCTACTGCAAGCGGTGAAAGATGAAGGGCACGATTACATCATAGATGAAGGTGGCGGTGCGTTTTACGGGCCTAAAATCGATATCAAGATTAACGATGCCATAGGACGTAGCTGGCAACTTTCGACAATACAATTTGATTTTAACTTACCCGAACGCTTTGATTTGACCTATGTCGCCAAAGATGGTAGCGACCAAAGGCCCTATGTTATCCATAGAGCTTTATTGGGCTCGCTAGAACGATTCTTTGGTATTTTGATAGAGCATTATAATGGTGCGTTTCCTGTATGGATAGCTCCTGAACAAATTCGTATTATTCCTGTCGCCAATGTTTTTGATGATTATGCAGAAAAAATACGCGCAGAATTAAAAGTTTTAGCTCCGCATTGGCGTATTAAATGTGATCTGAAAGATGACAGAATGAATGCGAAGATTCGCAATGCTCAAAATGAGAAAGTTCCGTATATGTTTATTTTAGGGGAGCAAGAGCAAGCCAATAATAGTATTACTATACGTAAACGAACGGGCGAACAATTGCAAAATCAGAGCATAGAAGAAACGTTAAAATACATTAATACTGTCATCAGTGAAAAAACTTTACTCTAGGAATTGCATGAAAAACCAATGGTTTTGGTTCGTTTTTAAGCGGTTTTTTTTTAATAGAAACCGTGAAAGTGCTTTCTTGCCCATAATGTCCATTTTCTTTGGGATAGCCTTGGGCGTGTTCACTCTCTTTGTTGTGATGGCTATTATGAATGGTTCGCAACAAAATTTTATTGGCAGTATCAACGAAATAGGTTCCTATCATTTAATTGTCAGCCCCACTGAAATAAGTGACGGCGATCAAGAAATAGATCTTGCATTATTGGATTTGTTGCGTCAAGATCAAGGCGTCAAATTTGCGACACCTTTCACCGATACAAAAACGATTGCCAGCAATAGCTCAGGGCAAAATGCGGGTGTTTTCATCAAGGGAATTCAACCTTCTGTATTGCAGGAAGATACAGGATTACAGCAATATTTATCTGCTGTTGAGGGTGAATTGAGTCTGCAATCTACGCAAAATTCACCGACTATTTTGTTGGGAGTTAACTTGGCGAATAGATTGGGTCTCAGCCCAGGTGATACTGTTAATCTGCTCAGTCTCGGAAAACAAGGGCAACTCAATCCTCGCTTTATTACTTTTGTGGTGAATGGCCTCATCGATACAAAGTATTATGAATATAACAATACGTTGGCCTTCATCGATTTAAACAATGCGCAACGTTATAAATTGGGCAATAATCTACGCTATGGCATTAAATTAAATAATATCAATCACGACCTGCAAGTCAAAGAAAGTTTGTTGCGACGTTTTGATGCGGAGACTCAAAAACAGTGGCATATTAGTAGTTGGCGCGAATATAATCAGGCCTTTTTTGGCGCTTTACGCATTGAAAAAGTAACCATTCTCATTTTGATTT
Source organism: uncultured Spirochaetales bacterium (assembly GCA_964425555.1). GTDB lineage: Bacteria > Spirochaetota > Spirochaetia > SP-2023 > CAYRNA01 > CAYRNA01. The sequence goes on along the minus strand of CAYRNA010000006.1, from coordinate 17,663 downwards.
CGTTGATTTTTATCGTTGTTGCTATACATTTGAGTCATTGCTTGAGCCGATCTTTAGAACAACGTTTAGAAGATCTTGCGACGCTCAAAGCCCTTGGAATTGCTGGAGAAAGTTTGAGAGCGTTGTTCCTTACCATGGTTTTTTTACTGTCATCCCTCGGCACGACTGCAGGACTTCTTGTCGGTTATTATTTTGTGAAATATTTAAATGGGTTCTTATTATTCTTGGAAAACGTACTCTTTGCTTTAAATTTAGACCTAGGCTTGAGAACTTTTCATACAGAAATCATTGCAGGGGATATCAAATATATTGCCAGCATTCCCATCATTTGCGCCTTATTAGCCGTCTTGAAAATTACCGCTCCCATCGTCTCATTGCCCCCCGCCAAGGTATTGCATTATGAATAAAAGTGAAAATGAAAATAAAAGAGCCATGCCAGTGGTTGAAATGAAAAATGTGAAGAAAGAATATTCGCATCCACAACGGGACGAAAATTTGAGTATTCTTAAAGGTGTCGATTTTGTTGTTCCGCAAGGTCAAAGTGTCATCATTACAGGATCGAGTGGAAGCGGCAAAAGTACTTTTCTGAACGTACTAGGTGGAATGGATGTTGTCAGTTCGGGAAGCATCGTGAGCTGTAACTACGAGCTGCATCATTTGACAGAAAAGCAGATGACAGTCTATAGAGCGAATGCCTTGGGTTTCGTCTTTCAATTTCATCATTTGCTCAAAGATTTCACTGCATTGGAGAATTTACTCATTCCCGCAAAAATCACGGGCATAGCTCCACGAGAAGCGAAAGAACGTGCAGAATATTTGCTGAATGAAACGGGACTCTCCAATAGAGCAAGTCATAGACCCGACGAACTTTCGGGGGGAGAACGTCAACGCATAGCCATTGCGAGAGCCTTGATGAATGACCCTAAACTGATTTTGGCGGATGAGCCAACGGGTAATTTAGACGAAGGTAATAGTGATTTTATCGCAGAAACGCTTTTTGATTTAGTGCGGAGTCACAACAAAACCTTGATTATGGTAACACATGAAAACCGATTTGCACAACAGGCGGATAGACATTATGTTTTATCACATGGTAAATTACAATTGTCATGAATCTGAGTTCCACAATTATTTTCGCTACTTTTAGGTCATTTTTTTATAAAAATAAAAGCAAAAGCCTGAAGCCCATCGCCAGTGGAATCTTAACAATAGCGCTAGCATTTATACCCCTCGTGCTTGTTTATCATGTCAGTGATGGCATGATAAAAGGAATCTTAAATCGCTATTTAGAGACGTCTAGCTATCATTTTAAAGCCTTGACCAATACAGAAAAATTGTTGCCGTCCATGCTAGAAAAGTTAAAGTCTGTTGACGGCGTGACTCATGTTAGTCTTGAACGAAATGCCAATGCGCTGATAGTCGGAAAAACACAGAGTAGTGGTTTGCAAGTGAGGGGCGTAGAACCCAATTGGTACGCCCAAGACAGCAAAACTCAAGAATACTTGGAGATTATTCGTGGAGAATTTGACTTATCAGCCACAAATAATCTGCTTCTTGGCGATGCTCTGGCGAAACAGTTAGAGCTTGCTATTGGTGACACAATTGACTTGGTTTCTACCCGTACGTTTAGCAATGGCAGAACAGTGCCACGTGTTAACAAATTTACTTTGGTGGGAACGTTTTCGTCAGGTTATCAGATCTTGGACGAACTGTGGGTTTTCATGCCTTATAACACGGCAAAAAAATTGTTCTCATGGGAAGATTCTTCCAGTTTTCTGGGCATCAAAGTAGAGCACCCTTATCAAGACCTTGAAGAATATTCAGCCTTATTATCGTCAGAGCTCGATTCTCATTGGTTTTTATACAATTGGGAGCTGCTGAATTACGAACAAAAGCGCAACTTTGATAGCACTAAAACATCGCTTTCTTTTATCATGTTTCTCATTATTATCATTGCGATTTCCAATATTGGTTCATCAATTACCATGCTAGGTTTATCCAAGAGGAATGAAATTGCCGTGTTGAAAAGCATGGGAGCAACTCAAAGAGATTTGACACTGGCTTACAGCGGTATCGCTCTTGTGATGACCTTCGTTGCTAATATTATAGGCATTAGTCTTGGTGTGATATTATCAATTTTTATCAATGAAATATTATTTGGGCTAGAAGTGATGATCAATTTTGTGAGTGCGCCTTTTAGGGACATTCCTCTTCATTTATTGAATACACAATACTATCTCGAAACGGTTCCCATCGAAATCAACTGGGGATTCCTCGGCTTATTAACGCTTCTTTCGTTGGTATTAACTTTTGCCTTTGCCTACTTTCCTGCAAAAAAACTAGCGAGCATTCATCCTCTGGAAGTCTTTCGTAAAAGCTAATTAGAAGAAACGCACAAGCTCATTATTTCTTCGAGGCAATTGCCGTGGATTAGGGAAGTTCTCAGGTATTTCACCTATGATCCATAATTGTCCGTCATCGCTCAATAAAATCACGAGATCATCGATAGTATCGATTTGAGAGATCTTGAGATTGTTTTGTTCTAAGTCAAAGACAAAGGGTGTATTTTGATTTTTTTGAATCACACTCAAATTCCCCCAAAGATAAAGTTTGTCGTTGGGTGTTAAGCCAAGAGCATAATCCTCAGCTGTTGCGATGAGGTCAAATTGAGGCAAAATGTCAGAAGGTATTTGCTGGGGTAAAAAAGCGGGGGAGCTGAGGTTAATAGATCTTGCGAGTATATTATGGAGATTGCCTCCCCAACTATAAAGCTGGCTGTCACTGGTCTTAGCGAGAACAAAAGTACTCTGAAGATAAAGATCTTGCCATTGATTTTTGCCTGCGACAATTTGCTCAGGAATATTGAGGCTATTTGTGACACGACCGAGTAATATTGATTTTTTATCAGTGCTTACCCAACTATAAAGTTGGGCTTTGTTATCTATATAAAAGAAGACATCGTTGATAAGAAAGAGTGATTTGAGGTTTTTTATTGCTATGACTTCAGTCCATTTGGAATCTATAAATTGATAGAGGACGTTTTCATTTGTAAGGGCAAAAATATTACCTGCATTAAGATAAAGCTTCACCACTTCTTGTTCTATTTTGGGCAGAGTTTTCCAGAGAGATTCTGAGTCATTTCTTGCCAATGTGTTCATTTCACTTGTGTAGATATCTTTATCATCAAGGGCTAATATGATATTGTTTTCAGCTATTAATTGCTTAATGGCGAAGTCATTATCTCTTATAAAATGAGTTTTGACATTCCAAAAAAATATCTGAGATTGCTCAGGGATGTAGGCGATTAATGAATTCTCATTAGCCATAACTTCGACATTATCTCTGTTCTCAAAAGGATTTTGCATAGTGATTGGTTGGAGACTGTAAGCATTTTGTTGTATGTCATCGCTCTTGACCGAGAGATTATAATCTTTGTCTATCTTTATGATAAGACTTTCTGCAAAATCTTTATTTTCACCATCGATAGAAACGACACTGGGTAATAATGTTGTCCAATAAAAATGT
>CAYRNA010000006.1:0-14038 GCA_964425555.1 uncultured Spirochaetales bacterium | reverse complement strand
ATTTTCACCATCGATAGAAACGACACTGGGTAATAATGTTGTCCAATAAAAATGTATTTCCTGTTGATTACTGTAGGGTAGTTTTGAGGCTAAACTCAAATTGTTGTCTTGAATATCAAGATAATATCGTGTGGTTTCGGGATGAGTGTTTTTATCGTTTAGCGTGACAAAAGGACGAATGAAATTATAGAGAGATAAGGGTGTACTTTTGATAACAATGTGCTGGTTTTCTCTAGGCGTAAATATCCAGTCAATGCGATAATCTTCTTTTGTCACGCCTTGTTTGAGGGGTACTTCCAGACTCCACACCGTGATTTCCTCACTCAGTTCTTCGGCTTCATTGTCTTCATTTTGAGAGAGGCTGGGAAATAATGAGTCATCAACAGAGATAGTACGCAAGTTCAAATTGGACTCGGTGAGTATAAGATTATCTTGTGAAAAGGGCAATTGAAAAGGAAGCATAGTCCTTTCATCTTTGTCGGTGGCGAAAAGGAGCTGAATGGTATTTTTTTCTTCGTTATAGCTAATGTCTTGCCAGCGCGGTATGAAGTTGACATCTTGATTCGTCAGATTCCATGGCTTGACCCATGTCTTGTCACGAAAGGAAAAAGTTGTGACAAACGCAGGTTTTTTACTGTCCGTCATAAAAGTCTGGGGCAAAGAAATCACATCGTAATTGGGGAGCGATTCTATATCCAAGTTTGTTTGCTCAAGAGACATGGCATCCAATTGATAATTTTCTTGCGCATCATCGGGTGAATTGTTTACAAATAAATTGAGACTTTCAGCATCGTTTTCATGGGATAGAATTAATTGAGAGGCAAAAACCTCATCAAATTCTAAAGGCTCAATAATCACTTCTGGGACAAAAGTGATAAAAGGGATTTGCTCAAGGTTGATCGCATTGGCATCTAAACGGTTTGTACTAGGCAAAAAGAGAGTCGAAGGAGGATTTTCTTGAGCGGAATCATCTTTGATATATTTTATGTAATTTTTTATATCATCTTGATAAGAACCAAATTTAAATGCATTCTCTCCCTGTTCTAAAGTCACAATAAGAGTATTTCCAATGATTTGGACTTGGTCTTCTGTGAGAGCTTGAACAGAGTCTTCTGATTTCATATATATTTGTGGCAATATGGGAGATGAAAGTGACGAAATTGTTAATCTTATTTCGACGGTATTGTTGAGGTCGTCTTGTTTGATGTGAGAAATTTTCAAATGAGGTATGCCATCTATGACATTAGAGAGTGCGAGAGGTGCAGAGTGGGTAAAGGCAGAATAATATTTGTGATCTTCATCAAATTGGTATACATTACGCATCTGCAGGCGATAAGAGCCCGTGTTTGAAAGCTGAGTAAAACTCAGTGTCGTCGAGAGCGTATTGACTTGTTCTGTTTGTAATATGCGGTCATGATCTTCACCGCTGAGTCCTACTTTCGCTTCTTGAAAACGGAAGTAGGGTTTGAGAAGACCAATGTCTTTGTTGGGTGGAATGACAAATAAACCTTGGATAAGAGGGCTAGCGTCATTGTCCATTAAGGCCAAACTATCCAAAGAAGCAGAGGGCAGTTTCTTGGTATGGGAAATGGGTGTTTGGCTTCTTTCTGTTGATTGTAGATTGGAATTGATGGGCTTAATGTATTCGTTGACGACCCAGTCTTGAGTTAAATCAAGTGCGGTCTTCTCTACATTAAAAATAATAAATTGTGTTGAAAGATCTTCAACGGTAAGTAATTTGCCATCATCATTGGTTAAAGAGATGGAATCTACTTCTTGTTTTCGTTTTTGACTAGAGCTATTTGCTGCCCATAATAAAGCATAGCTCAACTGAGTTTCACTTTCTTCTAACTGCCATAATTCATAAGAATTAAGTGTAGTACTCTCTGAAATAGGAACGATGCCTACGCTTGGATTACAGGCTAAAATGAGAAATAAAACTAAGCTAGAATAAAGGTATTTCATAATAGTATCATGGCGAAATTATTGAATAATAGTTTCAGCATGAGGTTTCTTAAATAAATTTAATGACTAAAGAAAAATGCAATCTCTCTTGCTGCTGCGGCGGGAGAATCTGAACCATGTACAACATTTCTATCCATAGCCGTTGCAAAATCGTAGCGCAAGGTTCCTGTTGCGGCTTCTGCTGGATTGGTTGCTCCCATAAGGTCTCTGTGACTTTGTATAGCATTTTCAGCCTCTAAGACTTGCACCATAATGGGACCAGAAGACATAAAAGCAACAAGACCGTCAAAAAATGGTTTTCCTTTGTGCTCTTGGTAGAATTCCTGCGCTTGTTCTGCGCTAAGAGTGAGCATTTTTGCTTCAACTATTTTGAAGCGAGCGTTGGTAAATCGTTGGTATATAGGAGCGATTAGTCCGCGCGAAACTCCATCGGGTTTAATAATTGATAATGTCTTTTCCATATTATTGATCGTCCTTCTAGTAAATCTTAATGAAATCTTAGTAATCTATCAAGATTAATATTCAAGAAAAGGGTGAAGCTCATTGTTTATTCACCTTTATTATTCCATTTAAGGTGGAAGTTGTGAGTTTCGCCTATACTATATAATCTATATCATCGACTTGACAGGGGCAACTTCTAGCGTGAATAATATAAAAATCCGAATAATACAACTTCTGATATTAATTCTTTGTATTTCTATCAAAAAGAACCACCAAAATAGTTCCTTCCTGCGTAAAAAGCCACAAAAACTCTTTGTAAGAATATTGCTAATAATACGCAACGCTGTTATTTTTTACTTATTTTTAGAAGGAAAGAAGTCAATACGAATATTTTCCAGCATTCATATTGCAACCCGAGTGCATTCTTGTGTAATATATATGCTTAAGCCAATGATAATTTAGTTAGCGCCGGTATACAATAAAAGATTTTTTAAGGTAGATAGTAAAAAAATGATTAGTGTCAATAATTTAAAACTCAGTTTTGGGCAAAGAGTCCTATTTAAAGATGTGAATTTGAAGTTCACAGCAGGTAATTGTTACGGGTTAATAGGAGCGAATGGAGCGGGGAAATCGACATTTCTCAAGGTATTGTCAGGTGAGCAAGATTATGATTCGGGTGAAATTATTATTCCCAAAAATGAAAGACTTGCAACACTTTCGCAAAACCATTTCGCCTTTGATGAACACAATGTCATGCAAACCGTCTTGATGGGTCATGCCGAATTGTATAAGTTGAGTGTCGAACGAGATGCTCTTTACAGTAAAGAAGAAATGAGCGATAAAGATGGTCTTAGAGCGTCTGAGTTGGAAATGGAATTTGCAGAATTGGGTGGCTATGAGGCGGAAAGTAATGCCGCAGCAATGTTGTCGGGATTGGGCATAGGCGAAGATTTGTTTGAAAGACAGATGAAGACCGTTGAACCCGATTTGAAGGTGAGAATATTGTTGGCGCAGGCTTTGTTTGGCGAGCCTGAGATACTGGTTTTAGACGAGCCGACCAACAACTTGGACATGGAATCAATTAACTGGCTTGAAAATTTCTTATTTAGATTTGAACACACCGTGATTGTTGCGAGCCATGATAGACATTTTTTGAATAAAGTCTGTACGCACATGGTGGACATTGATTTTCAAGCGATACGAATTTACACGGGTAACTACGCTTTTTGGCAACAAGCCAGTCAGCTTGTGATGCAACAACAAAAAGATCAGAAGAAAAAAGCCGATGTCAGAGCAGCCGAATTAAAGCAATTTATCGAGCGTTTTTCATCCAATGCGGCGCGTTCGAAGCAAGCAACTGCGAGAAAAAAAGAGCTAGAAAAATTAGACATAGAAAACCTGCCTCATTCGACACGGCGTTATCCTTTTGTTGGTTTTACACCCGACAGAGAAGTGGGCAATATCGTGCTAGAAGTTGAAGGGCTGAAAACTTCAGACAAAGACGGTCTGTTGTTTGAGGATTTCAATTTGGTCGTGAACCCCGGTGATAAAATTGCCTTTGTAGGGCCTAATAACAACGCTAAATCGGGTTTGTTTGATGCTATTTTAAACGAAAAAGATCCCGATGCGGGTACGTTTAGATGGGGTGTAACCACTTCTCAAGCATATTTCCCCAAAGATAACACCTCTTTTTTTGACACAGACATGAACATGACGGACTGGTTGACACAGTTCGCTAGAAATGACGAAGATAGAACGACGACCTATATTCGTAGCTTTTTGGGACGCATGCTGTTCAGTGGCGATGATTCGCTGAAATCGGTCAAGGTTCTTTCGGGGGGTGAGAAAGTGCGCTGTATGCTCTCTCGCATGATGTTGCAAGGGGCTAACACTCTTGTATTTGATCATCCCACGGCGCATTTGGACTTGGAAAGTATTAGCGCCCTCAATGATGGCATGGAACGATTCCCTGGTGTCATTTTGTTTGCGACTCACGATCACGAACTCATTTCCACCGTAGCGAATAGAATCATAGAATTTACCGCCAACGGTATTATTGATAAATCCATGAGCTTTGATGACTATCTTGTTGATGATAAGATCAAAGAATTACGCAAGAAAATGTACGGCGGCGAAAATAAACGCCTGACTATTTAGGAGGCAATATGCCAACAATATTAATTACAGGAACAAATAGGGGCATAGGCCTAGGCTTGTGCGAACACTATGTCAAAGCCGGCTGGCGTGTCTTGGCGACAACACGACAAGGCGGAGCGCATCCCGTAAAAGGCGTCGAAAGTTTTGCGCTTGACCTGATGGATTTTGATTCCATACAAAATCTCCAAAAAACTTTGCAGGGCGAAGTGATAGACGTGGTGTGGAATAACGCTGGCGTTTTGCTTTCTCGTGTGGGCGGACCTGCCGAAATTGATAATACGCAAGATTGGCTGAATGTCTTTCACGTCAATACCGTCGCTCCCTTGCAACTCGCCAAAGCTTTGCGTGAAAATGTGTTGGCTTCCAGTTACAAAAGTTTCATATTTACATCGTCGCAAACGGGTTCTTTGGAAAAAAATCCTGTTTCTTACTACAGTTATTGTAGTAGCAAGGCGGCTTTAAATATGAGCGTTTCTATTTTCGCCAAAGAATTGGAGGGCGATGCCAAAGCGGTTCTCGTACATCCCGGTCACGTACAGACGGATATGGGTGGCGGCGAAGCGGTGTACAGCGTCAATGAAAGTGTGACTTTTATGACAAATATCGTCACAAAAGTATGCTTGGAAAAAGCATCAGAGCACAATGGTAAATTTTATAATTATGACGGTTCTATTTTGCCATGGTAATTTATCATGACTCTATAATAAAAATGAACGATCTAAACTGAAGAAGGTAAAATGAGTGATAATTGTCCTTGCGGACTCCCCCAAACGTATGAAAAATGTTGCGCCCGCTACATAGAAAAAAAAGAAATAGCCCCCACTGTCGAGGCCATGTTAAGGGCACGATATACTGCCCACGTGGTCAAGAATGTGGATTTCGTTTTAGCGACGCAAATCTCTAAGGAAGAAGAAGAACAAGCGGTGCGTGAAAATGTAGAAGCTTGGATAGAACGCTCAGAATGGATGGGGCTTGAAGTCATCAATACAAAAGATGGTGGTGCAGACGACGACAAGGGACAAATAGAATTTTTGGCCTCTTATCAAATGGGACGAGAGCGTTTCAAGCATCACGAGATCAGTCTTTTTGAAAAACGTGAAGGCCAGTGGTTTTTCGTCGAAGGGGCACAGCAAAACAAAACACAACGCAATGAATCTGTGAAAGTAGGACGTAATGATCCCTGCTCATGCGGTAGCGGTAAAAAATTTAAGAAGTGCTGCGGAGCCTAAGTCTAACTGTTTAGAGGGAATTGATGATTTCAGAATTTATTATAAAGCATAGGGTGGCTGTTTTAGTTGCCATCCTCGCCGTTTTTACGCTTTTTTCTTTGGGCTTGTTGCGAGTCAGCACCGAAGTGAATGTGGCAAACTATTTTATTGACGACGGAACTTTGCAAGCGGAGCAACAACACCTTGTAGATACCTTTGGCAATAAAAATTTCATCGCTGTGTTGTTGCAGTCAGACAATATTTTTTCCCCCGAAAGTCTGGAAACCATAGAAGAAGTAGGTCGTCTTTTACAAGAAAAAGTCCCTCTAGCCTTGAGTGTGACCTCTATTACTCATGTCGATCCTCTCTTGTCTCAAGGCAAACGTATTCGCTTTGAAGACAAGAAAATTGTTTCGACGGCTGAAGAAATTGCGGAAGTCGAAAACACACTGGATGCGAGTCCTTCGCTTAAGGGAACGCTCTTTTCTGCAGACAAAACCGAAGCATGGATTATTGTTGCTTTGGATGATTATCCTGAATCTTTGGACGGTGAAAGCAATGTTGAGGTCTATGTGGGCAATATCGCTTATAACGCTCTTCAGACCTTGAAACTACCCGAGGGCATCACGATAACCCCTACAGGGCCAGCTGTATACGCCGCCCGTAAATTGACAGAGATGTTTCAAGACGCACTGTTGGTCATGATCATAGGCATTGTGGTGGCTGTTGCGTTGGCTATTGTACTGTTCTCTTCATTCTCAAGCGTGGCAGGGATTCTGTTGGTTCTATTGTTCTCCTTATCGAGTGTGCTGAGTTTCTGTGGCTTTTTCGGCGTTGTTGTCGATCAGGCGTTTTTAGCGGTATTTTCCTTGCTGATGATGGGCGTTGCGGTGGGATATTCTGTGCACGTACACCATGTTTTTAGCCTGAAATTTTCTGAGCATAATGACGCCAAGAAAGCGGCGGTCGAAGCGATTAATGAAACATATAAACCCATTCTTTACACCGCATTAACGACCATTCTTGCTTTAATGAGTTTGCAATTTATTGGGATACGACCCATTAGATGGTTGGGATTGGCCTCGTCTTCGGGACTTTTAGTGGTCTATTTTTTGTGCATGACTCTTTTCCCCGTGTTATTATCATTTGATAAAAGCACACGCAAAAACCGTGGTTTTTTGAATAACGTCGACAAAGGCTTAGAACGCATGGTGATGAAATATGCAACATGGGCGAGAAAAAACATCAGAGGCATCATCATCGGTACAATTGTTTTGACTCTGATTGCCGCCTATGGTAGCAGTAGAGTGCGCATTGATTTTGACGCCGTTAAAATGACGGGCACACGATTGCAACATATGCGTGAACAAGACCACGTCAACAAGGCTCAGATTGGTTCAAATGATTTTATTGATCTTTCTATTGTGTTAGAAGATAATGACTGGAAAAAAATAGAAAATATAGAGAAATTGACGCAATTGCAAACCTTTATAGAGTCTTTGCCTCTGGTCAAGAAAACCTCGTCATTTGCCAATGTGATCAGCGAGTTTAACCGCATAAAAGAAGGGAGCTATGGTGTTCCTGAAGATGCGGGAAAACTACGGTGGCTTCTGCATATTTTTGGACGCACCAATGCCGATTTCTTGCACAGTTGGGTGGACAAGGGCTTTAAGGAAGTTCGTATCTTCATTGAATTTGATGCGTTTTCTTCTGGTGCGATAGAAAAAGATATCAACGAAATTAATGCCTATGTGCAGCAGCTTTTCCCAGGGCAAGAAGAAGTGCATTACGGTGGTTCGGCTTATCTGTTTGTTCTGATGAATCAGTACGTTACACGGGGTTTTGTCAAATCCAGTTTTTTGACGGTGCTGTTTATCACCATTCTGATGATCATTCTCTTTAGGAGCGTGCGTTTAGGCTTGATTTCTGTCATCCCCAATCTGCTTCCCTTGCTCGCTTGTGGTGCGGTCTTGGGTTATGCGGGAATTCCCTTGGAGTTCGTCACCATGACCATTGCGCCCATGATTCTGGGCTTATCCGTCGATGACACCATACATTTTATTTTCACACTGAAGACAGAATACAAAAAAAGTCATGATTATAATCAGGCGATAGAAAAGACATTTAAAATAGTAGGGACAGCTATCAGCAAAACTACTTTTATTTTAACCTGCGCTTTTCTTGTATTTCTTGTTTCAAAAGTTAATAGTTTAATGATGATGGGTATTTTAACGACTTTGGGAATTACAACAGCCTATTATGCTAATGTACTTTTGACGCCATTTTTGATACGTTCAACAGATGCATTTTCAAAATTAAGAGAAGTTGAATAAGCTGGTTTTCAGTATTTTTTCGTGATAATGCTAGCGTTTTATCATTTGGCCCCAAGACATAATATGAGATTTTTATATGCAAGATTTTGTCCATTTACATAACCATTCAGATTATTCGCTTTTGGATGGTGCGGTACAAATACCGTGGTATATAGAAGAAGCCAAGGTTCATGGCATGAAGCATTTGGGCCTAACCGACCACGGGGCAATGTTTGGCGTTCTCCATTTTGAAAGGCAATGCCGTGCGGCTGGTATTAACCCCATCATTGGCTGTGAAATGTACACAACCACGGGTTCTAGCTTGGACAAATCGAGTCGGGCACGCAATCATTTTGTGTTATTTTGCAAGAATGAAATTGGCTATAAAAATCTCCTCAAACTGGTTTCTCATGGTTATCTTGATGGCTTTTATTACAAACCACGCATAGATGATTCTTTGCTTGAAAAGTATAGCGAAGGACTCATTGCCACTTCTGCCTGCATGGTGGGGCGTATTCCGCAACTGATTTTAGACGGCAAATACGAAGAAGCGAGAGATAAGGCACTCTATTACAACAACCTTTTTGGTCACGGCAATTTCTACCTTGAAGTCATGAATCACGGCATTGAAGAAGAGGCCATTATTGTCAAAGGTTTGACTCGCATTTCGCAAGAAACCGAAATCCCTTTGATCGCTACAAACGACATTCACTACCTTAAAAAAGAACATTTTAACGCCCAAGATATTTTGGTTTGTATAGGAACAAACAAAAAACTGAGCGACAAAAATAGATTGGCTTTTAGTCACAATGAATTTTATTTTAAAAGCGCTTCCGAAATGGAAATGCTCTTTCCGGGTATTCCTGATGCGCTCACAAATACGGTGAAATTGGCAGAAAAATGTGATCTAAGCATACCACAACCCGGTCCTATTTTGCCTAATTATAACATTCCAGAGCATTTTAAAACGCAAGATGAATACCTTGAGTATTTGACATGGGAAGGCATTAAACGACGCTATAAAAGTATTAATCGTGAAATTAACGACCGTGTGAGCTATGAGCTGGGCGTTTTGAAGAAAATGACCTACGCAGGCTATTTTTTGGTTGTGTGGGATTTTATCGATTGGGCGCGTAAACATAGTATTCCTGTTGGACCAGGGCGAGGTTCGGGGGCTGGTTCCATCGTTGCCTACGCCTTGGGCATCACCGACATTGATCCACTCAAATACAATTTGCTTTTTGAAAGATTTTTGAATCCAGATCGTGTTTCCATGCCTGACTTTGATATTGACTTTTGTAACGAAGGCCGTGATCAAGTGATAGATTATGTCACGCAAAAATACGGGCAAAGTCAGGTCGGCGGTATCTGTACTTTTGGAACGCTGAAGACGAAAGCTGTCTTAAAAGATGTGGCTCGTGTGCTAGAAATTGGCTATGACGAAGCCAATATTATCACTAAACTCATTCCAGATGATGTCAAAGCCACAAAGGCCGCCCTTGAAAAATCAAGCGAACTGAAAAAGTTTTATGATAGAGGTGGCAAATACAAAGAACTTTTTGACACCGCTCAAGTACTTGAAGGCATGCACAGACATATTTCGACGCATGCCTGTGGCAAGGTGATAGGAAATAGCGATCTCGTCAATTATGTTCCGCTGTATAAAGACCAGAAAAGTGGTGAAATCACAACAGAATTTACCATGGACATCATAGAAGATTGTGGCTTGGTGAAGATGGACTTTTTGGGGCTTAAGACCCTGACTGTCCTCAAAAATACGGAGAATGCTGTACGCAAACGGGAACCTGAATTTGATCTAGAAAATATTTCTGAGACAGATAAGGCAACCTTTGTTATGCTGGGCAAAGGAGACAGTGACGCTGTTTTTCAGTTTGAAAGTGAAGGCATGCAAAAGATTTTGCGTGATGCCGTACCGAGTAATATTGAAGACCTCATTGCACTCAATGCGCTTTATAGACCGGGGCCTATGGCCAATATCCCGCAATTCGTCAAAGGCAAAAAAAATGCGAACACCATTCGTTACTTACACCCTTCGTTAAAAGAAATATTAGAGCCGACCTATGGCGTCATTGTTTATCAAGAGCAGGTTATGCAGGTTGCGCAAATTCTTGCGGGTTTCAGCCTCGGTAAAGCGGATATTTTGCGTCGAGCAATGGGTAAGAAAAAAGAATCTGAAATGAAAAAAATGGAAGCCGAATTCATTGAAGGTGCGGTGAAAGTTGGCTTGATCGACGCCAAGCGAGCGTCAGAAATTTTTGCCATACTTCAGCCTTTTGCGGGTTATGGTTTTAACAAATCTCATGCGGCGGCGTATTCTGTTTTAGCGTATAAAACAGCTTATTGCAAGGCCAATTATCCTGTGGAGTTTTTGGCAGCCAACCTCACCAACGAAATGGATAATCCCACCACTTATAGCAAATATATGTCTTTGACAAAACAAATGAATATCGTGATGAAACCGCCCAACATCAATTATTCAGATAGACTTTTTAGCGTTGTCGATGGCCAAATATTTTATGGTTTACAGGGCATAAAAGGCATGGGAAGTCAGGCCGTGAATGAAATTCTTGCGGAACGTGAAAAGAACGGACTTTTTACATCGTTTGAAGATTTTATCATCCGTGTCCCCATGAATTCTGTCAATAAACGCATGCTAGAAATAGGCATTTTGACAGGGGTTTTTGATGAAATCGAACCCGATAGAGAGCGTGACACACTGTTATACAACGTGCAGAGTCTCATCGATAGGGCGAGTAAAATTCGCCATAACCAAAGTGACACGGAAAGCAGTCTTTTCGGCGATGATGAAACAATTAATTATGTCGCTGAAATTGAATGGGAAGAACCCCTGCATAAAATGACTTATCTTGAGTGCTTGGAAAAAGAAAAAGAGTTGCTCGGCGTGTATATTTCGGGGCATCCTCTCGATCCTTTTAAAGAAATTTGGGAAGCGCAGACGAGATTGAATCTCAAAGAACCTGAAAAAGGCGTGCAAAATCAAAAGTACAATGTCATTGGCATGATTACTTCTGTGCGCAAAACCGTGACAAAAGCGGGCAAGTCTATGGGACTCATCACCGTAGAAGATTACAATGGTTCGTTAAATATGGTGCTGTTCAGCGAGGCTTTTGAAGAAAGTGAAACCTTGCTTGTCGAAGGTGAAGTTTTGTCATTTGAAGGGCAATTTGACAAAAGTCGTGGCTTTCAACTGAAAGTCAATAAAGTGAGTGTTTTGGATCAGTCCATGCAAAAAGAAAGGAAATTAACACAGGTGCATATTAAACTTTATAACCAGCAATATGATCATGAAGAACTCAAGAAATTCCATCATTTTATACATGAAGGTATTATGCGAGGGAAAATGGCGACGTATTTGCATATCAATGATTATGTCATAAAAATAGACAGTGACCTCAAGGTCAATAATGATGACGAAAATTTAAATCTGATCAGAGAAAATAGTTTAGTCTCTGAAGTATGGGTGGCGTAATATGGTTTTAGAGCAAGTTTTTAGTTTCATAGCCACGGCATTATCTTTGTACATGGTTTGCCTATCCATAGTCATTATCTTGAGTTGGTTCCCAGGAGCCATGAGTCGTTCTCCTTTTTTTCTGTTTTTTTCAAAAATCGCCGAACCTTATTTCAGATTATTTAGGAGAATACCAGGGTTACGCATTGGTTTTGTCGATCTTTCACCCATTGTAGGGTTTCTGATTCTGAGTATTTTGATACAGGCATTCAGTACGCTAGCAAGTGCGGGAGTACTGGGATTGGGTACTATTGTTGTGATTGTGCTGAGCTATTTGTGGTCTCTCATTCGCTTTATGCTGACGCTGTTGATACTGGCACACATTCTGCGAATCCTATCGCTGACAGTATTCATCAAATGGGGAGCTTCGCCCATGTGGCGCTTCATCGATTCTATTGCCCGTAAATTTCATAGGTTGTTCGTATGGCAATGGCGGAAATCGCACATTCCTCGTTATCTCAATATGCTGATGATCAATACTCTTTACCTCGGGTTTTATATTTTGGTATTTTATTATCTCGTGACGTATTTGATACAACTCAGTCAAGGTCTGTAATTTGCCTTATCACATCGATTCTCATGCCTTGCTCCAATTGACCAAAGATGTTTACAAGGGCCTTTATTTGAGCCATGAAAAAGCGGGCGATGGCAACATGAATTTAAGCTTGCGTGTCTTTTATCAAACTGAAGAAAAGGCCAAGCAGAGTTCTATTCTTAAGCAATCTTTTGATTACATGTTAGAATATCCAGACATGCCAACACCCATTGAACGCATCAAAATAGAATACGAATTTTACAAGATCGCCAATGCGCATTTTTCCCGTTATTTCCCACAAATCGATTATTTTGATGAAGAAAATTTCATTATGATGATGGAAGATTTGGGGCAACTTTCAGATTTCAGTAAACTCTATCAAAGTGGTATTTTCCCGCAAGATCAGCTGGAAACAGTGGTCGAATTTCTTGTCAATATGCAAAGCATTGATAAGCCCGTCAACACGCCCATAGATAGAACAATGGTAGAATTTCACAAGCCCTATTTATTTCAGATACCGTTTAGTGGCATGCTTAAAGAACGCATTCGTCAGGAAAATGCAGATTTGTACCATAGTATGAAATTTATTTATGAAGATGAACTGTTTCTGAAGCGGGTGAGCGAGTTAGAACAAGTTTTCAGCCAAGAAGGTTCCTTTTTACAGCACGGAGATTTTCATTTAGGTTCTATCATGCTCAATGCGGATAATGAAATCAAAATAATAGACCCTGAGTTTGCTTTTTGGGGACCAAAAGAATGGGATTTGGCTAACTTTTTAGCCCATCTGAGTTTTTGCCCTGATGCGAGAACGCAAAGACAGCAGTGTTGGCAGATTTATACAGAAAAAATGACAGCAAGTCATTCTTGTGCGAGCAAAAAAGAATACGTTCTTGGCTTTATGGGCATTGAAATTTTGCGACGTTTACTGGGATATTCTAAGCCTCCGACAGCTTTGAGCACGGCAGAGAAAATAGCCTTGGCCAAAGAAGCAATGAATTGCATAAAATACCCCGAACGAGATAATCTTATCACATAAAAAGAAGGTTGGAATTATGAAAATTATTTGTAGCGTTATTATTCCCGTGGGGCCATCAGATTCTTCCTATAAAAATTTGGTTGAAAATATTAGCTCCATAGATTACGATTGGTCGCCCTTTGAATTTATTTTTGTGGGCGATGTCGATGCGCAATATTTAGAGAAATTTCTTGAGGGATTGACTTGGTCTTATGACGGAAAAACAGACGGCAGAGCACCGCAACAAAATCGTGGAGCCACATTGGCACAGGGCAAGATGCTCTGGTTTTTGCATTGCGACAGCCGTTTAACAGCCCGTAATGCCCAAGCCGTGCTCAAAAGAGGTCGTGGCCTTGAAGAAGGAAAATATCACCATAGTTTATTTTACTTTCAGCTTTATTTTTACGACAAAAACTACCAAACGATTTGGAATGAGTGGGGAGCCTTTTTGCGTTGCTTGTTCTTTCAGATGGCTTACGGTGATCAGGGTTTATTTATTGCCAAAAAAACTTTTACACAATTGGGGAATTTTCCCTTAAACTCGCCCGTGGGAGAGGATTTTGAGTTTATATGGATCTGTAAATACAACAAGGTCAAAATTGTCGGCATGCCTTTGCGTCTAGGCACTTCGGCTCGCAAGTATTATGAGAAAGGCTGGGGGAAACTGTCAAGATTGTATGCGAAAATGACATGGAGCCGTATCTTCAAAGAATACCTTGGTCGCTGATTGAAAATGGACACGACAGTTTTGTACGGTCTCAATTATGCTCAGCGACAGTCGTGAGGATTTTACGTAAAGTCTGAATACTTCATTGTGTTTTTTGTCAAATTTGCCGTATGATTAATGATGAAATC